>CADCCA010000016.1 GCA_902799855.1 uncultured Erysipelotrichaceae bacterium
TTATGTGACTTAACTAGTGGATCAGGTGATAAAGGAACACCAGTGGTATTAATTCAAGGATATTTTGATAACTATGCCGACGAGTAAAAAGAAACTAGCATTTGATAATAACAAATACTTGAAGATCCAACGTCAAGAGATTTTAAAACGCATTAAATCTTTCGGTGGAAAACTTTATCTTGAATTCGGTGGCAAATTATTTGATGACTTCCATGCTTCTAGAGTTTTGCCTGGTTTCGAACCAGATTCAAAACTACAAATGTTATTAACTCTTAAAGACGACGCTGAAATCGTGATGGCGGTCAACGCTGATGATATTAGATATAACAAAGTTCGTAATGACTTAGGTATCACTTATGAATCAGAAGTCGAAAGATTAATCGATGCTTATCAAGCTGCTGGTTTATACGTTTCTAGTGTTGTTCTTTGCTTCTATGAAGACAATCCAACCGTTAAACAATTCATGCAAAAACTCCGCAAAAACGGTATTAAAGTTTATAAGCATTACCGCATCGCGGGATACCCACAAAACCTTGTTTCCGTTTTCGGTAGTGATGGTTTTGAAAGAAACGAATACGTTGAAACGTCGCGTTCATTAATTGTCGTAACCGCTCCTGGACCAGGTTCAGGTAAGATGGCTGTCTGTTTGTCTCAACTCTATCACGATATGAATAGAGGTATTAAATCTGGTTACGCTAAATATGAAACATTCCCTGTTTGGAATCTTCCATTACAACATCCAGTTAACTTAGCCTATGAAGCCGCAACAGTTGATTTAGCGGACGTTAATATGATTGACCCATATCACTTAGCAGCGTATGGCAAAACCGCGACAAATTATAACCGTGATATCGAAACATTCCCATTATTAAAAACAATATTTGAAAAGATTTATGGTTTATCTCCATATAAATCTCCAACAGATATGGGTGTTAATATGGTTGGTTTTGCGATTGTTAACGATGCTGCAGCATGCGAAGCAAGTAAACAAGAAATCATTCGTCGTTACTATCAGGCTAAGAAGAATGTTTTCTTAGGCAAATTCAATGATGACACAATCGTCAAAGAAGAAGCTTTAATGGGCGCTGTTGGTGTCACTGTAGCAGATAGACCTGTGGTTGATATTTGCTTAGACAAGGCTAAGAAATGCAAAGAAAGAGTAGTGGCCCTTCAATTACCAAATGGTAAAGTGGTAACAGGTAAACGTTCTATCTTATTAGGCGCACCTGCCGCTATGTTGTTAAATACTCTTAAGATGCTCGGTAAGATTGATGATCATATTCACTTAATCTCACCACACGTTATTTCCCCAATGGCGGATTTAAAAACTGGTCCTTTAAAGAAAGAGAATCCACGTATCCGTTCTGAAGAAATATTAATTGCCTTAGCGATTCAAGCGAGCAGCAATCCACTTGCTGAATTAGCGTTAAAACAATTACCAAAACTTAAAGGTAGCGAAGCACATTGTTCATGTATCCTCTCTGATGCAGACCTTAGAACATTAAACGCTCTTGGGATTAATGTTACTGAAGAACCTGTGGGCTACGCTCATAAGTTATATTTCCAAAAGTAATCATAAATAAAAAAGAGACGACACGTTATACCGTTTGCGTCTCTTTTTGTTTGTCTTCAATCTTCTTATCAAAGTAGCGATATATAAAGAAGAAAGCAATTCCGCCGATTACCATTAGTATCGACCAGAACTGGGATGGTGATAATCCTGGAATAAATGAACCACGATAATCATCACGGAAATATTCGATAATAAATCTCCAAATACCATAACTAACTAAGTAGATTGCCATCGTATCTTTTGATTTGAATTTAAATAACAAAAGAATTAATACCGCAGATAAAACAAATAAGAAAATAGCCTCATATAACTGTGTTGGTACGACAGTGGTGCCAGCGTTATTGCTGTATATCCCATACCATTCGTGGGTTTCGTGACCATGACAGCATCCAGCGAATAAACAACCAATTCTTCCAAAACCATGGGCGATGGTAATTGATATTGGAGCGATTCTCACTAAAAACCAAACGCCCTTATTCATATCTGATTTAAAGAAACTACCTTCTTTTAACCTTGGATTGATGACGTATACATATAAGAAATATAGTCCTAGGAAGGCAATAACGCCTCCAATTAAGCCACCGAGGAATGTCATACCTCCATCAAGCTTAAAGCCTTGGCTTGGGTCGTTTATGAAGTTATAGAATGCTTGGAACAACATTCCAAATACAAGACCAATAATAATCGCAAAGATACCGATAATAATAATGGTGTCTCTTGCGGTTCTTGAATAACCGGTGATGCGCATAGCGATAATTGTGTACGCTAAACACGCGATGATTCCGATAACGAACCACACGGTATACATATCAATAGTAAGACCAAATATATTAATTTCTGGACACATAATTCTTTTCTAATTTTATCAAACTGTATATGACGTGACCAGCGCACAAGAGACCACTAACAATGGTCAAAATCCAGAACACTGTATCCCATGGATTGCCTGAACCGATATAGATAATCATTAAACCACCAAAGTCAAATATGGCGTGAACCACAAAACAAAGCCAGATGTTACTTAATTTAAGCATGGTGACCGTTAGCATTGCACCGATTAAAAATGTATAAACACATTGGAGCAAGGTGTAACCAATGTCAGCGCCTCCAATTAGGTTTGTTAAATGGAATAAAGAGAATATAGAAGCGGATATAATTGTGATAAATAAAGGCGCATGTTTTTTGAATCTTAAACGGTCTCTAAGGATGACGATAATGATGCCTCGGAAGACAATTTCTTCTAACAAAGCAATACCTAAAATATATAAAGCATATAAGCCAATCAAATCCATTCTATCCACTGATGCAGTGCCATTTATAAGCGCTGAATAAGGGAAATTTACGAACGCTACCATGAAACATGGTAGAGCCCAAAGCATTCCTAATAATGAGGTTTTGTCACATGTTATGAAACTTTTACCACCATAGAAGAACAAAAGCCAGCCAAATAAAAGACTTAAAGCAAACCTAGAAATAAAGCCACATAAAAACTTATTCGAAAGTGGGTCTTCTAGTATCTTTACACCAACTGCTTCAAAAGTGATAAAGCAAGCAACTCCTACTACTATCAAAATGATAGACACTAATAAAAAATGCTTTTTCATATCAATATTATTCTACTATAATGAGAATAAAGAAAGATTTTGAATGCAAAATAAGCACATCGTGTATTTGTTTAGCAACCAAAATATTCTAAAAGAAAGGGATTCACAATGAAAAAAGGTAGAACATTTTTTCAAATGGTTGTTTTCTCCGCGTTAGTCTGCTTCGGCGTTTCAGCTTGTGGCGGTGGTGGTGGCGGTAATAACAGCCAAGCAAGTTCAAGACAAGAAAAGATCAGTGTTTCCGTCGCTGAAGGCGGTAGCTCATCTTTAATTCTTGGACAAACAGTTCAATTAAAATCATCTGTTGAAGGAGTAACATGGGAATCTTCTAAAACAGACGTCGCAACAGTTGACGCTAATGGTTTAGTCACATCTGTTGCTGTTGGTAGTGCATCAATTACAGCCTCTAAAGACGGCTACCGTGCAGGATCAATCACTATTAAAGTTGATTTAGAAACAATTCAAGTTACTGCATCAGCAAATTCCGTCGTTAAGGGACAAACAGTGACAGTTACTGCCAACAAAGAAGGAGTTACTTGGTCATCAAGTGACACAAATGTTGCCACAATTGAAAACGGTGTAGTTACTGGTGTCAATTTCGGTACCGCAACAATTACAGCCTCTAAAGATGGCTTCAATCCAGGTACAGTAGAAATTTCAGTTACAAGACCTGCTCCAACAGCGACATTACACTTCGAAGATGCGGATCACTATTCTCCAACTGGTGAATGGGCTGGTTATAACACCACCTACGAAACACCAGTTTATGAAAAAGAATCAGCGTCCGATGGCAAATGTATTGCTCACTTTGCTGAAGGATGTAAAGAGACCTTATCATTCTCTTCCAGTGCTGAAGTTAAAGCTGAAGTTACTATGACAATGTTAAGCCGTTCTAGCTACAACGATTTAACCACAGTCTTCACTATTAAATTCAACGGCAACCCAGTGACATTCTCTGGTGCTTATACTGGTGGTGAAGCCTATCCAATTTATGAATTATCATTAGGCGAACAAGACCTCAAAGCTAAAAACGCAGTGGAAGTCGACTTCTTAGGCGGCAGCCCATATCTCGATGATTTAAACATCTATGCTGCTAGCGCGACAACAATTGAACTTATTCAACCAGAAGCCAAAGATAAAGTCGTTGTTAACGAAGAAAGCTTAACAATCGCTGAAGGTAAAACTGCTCAAATCACAAGCTCAATGGAAGGTTTATCTTATAGATCTTCTAGCGCTGCTGTCGCAGTCGTTGATGCCAATGGTTTAGTCAGAGGCGTTGGTGCTGGTGAAGCAAACATCTCCGTTTCTAAAGACGGTTATGAAACAATTAAAGTTCCAGTCACAGTTACCGCTAATGAAAACGCATTTGTCGTCGGTGTTGAAGAAGTCCAAGGTGAAGGTGTCACACACAGAGATTCACAAAATATCCAAGGTGATCACAAGCACTTCATCGAAAGGATGGATGTTGATGCCGTTGCTACAGTTGCTTTCCAAGCTGAAAACGCAGGCTCCTATACCTTAATCATGAAGAGTAGATCTTCTGGTGGTTATAGTTCAACTGTTAAAGATGATTTAGCAACATGTATGGAATTCAGCATTAATGGTGTTAAACTCACATTAAGCGGTGAAGTCAGTGGTAGTTCATTCAACAATTACTATCTTGGCGAAGTCACACTTGCTCAAGGTGATAACACAATCACAATTAAGTGTTTAACAGCTGTTCCACAAATGAATACATTCAGATTCATTCCTAACGCTTAATTAAAACAAACATTAAAAAAAGGATTTGGTTCATTCAACCAAGTCCTTTTTCTTATGCATTCTTTACTTCAAATTCATCATCACCAACTGGGTTAACAATGGAATAACCAATATTAACTAAGTGGTCAGCAACTCTTTCTAGTTCGCTAACAAGAGTGGTGTAGAATGGAGAATTTTCCATCTTGCACATATTCTTTTGAATTCTTTCGTAGTGAGCGGTACTGAGTGTGTTTTTGAGTTCATCAGTCTCGTCTTCTAATTCGTGTAATTTCTTTAAGTTAGCAGCGCTTTGATCGTGGAAGATGATAAACGCTAATTCAAACATTTGTTCAATGATACCAAACATTTCTTTGAATTCACCTTTTGCGGTTTCAGAGAATTTTAGATCATTGTTAATCATCTTAAGAGAAGATTCATAGAAGTTATAGGCATGGTCGCCAATACGCTCAATATCGTTAACGACATGGAAGTATGAACCAGCGGTCTTTTCATCATTGCTTGATAATTTATTTGTTAAATCAATTAAGAATGAAGTGATTTGGTTATTGATATAGTCGATTTTATCTTCAGTTTCGATTAATTCTTTATCGTTGCTATCATCTTGTTCTAAGATGCGGTTGAAACCTAATCTTAAGTTTTCATGCGCTAATTTCATCATGTTAATGATTTCTCTTTTGACCTGCATTAAAGCAACGGTAGGAGTGTCTAATAAGTGCTTATCAATATACTTAAGGGCTTGTTTCTTCTTTTCTTCATCTTTATCTTTGATAAGTTTGATAGAGAGTTTTTCAAGAATACCAACGAATGGTAACGCGGCAGTCATGAAAATGATGTTATAAATAACATGGAACATGGCGACCGCTAATGAGGCGTTTCCACCAAACATACCTAATAAACCTTTATCGATGTATTCTGCTAATGGCCAGTAAATAGCTAATGCCACTAGTGCTGAGACAACACGGATAATTAGAACGATTACACCTGTACGTTTTGCGTTTACATTAGTGCCAATTGTGGCAATTAATAAAGTAATAACTGTACCAATTGTTGCACCTAAAACAATATAAATGGCGCTATGGAATTCTAGGGCACCAGAGCCAACCATGGCCACCGTGATACCAATAGAAGCGGAACTGGATTGTAATAACGCAGTTACTAATGCACCAACTAAAACTAGTAATGGTGGGAAGTATGAGAATGCATCGATACCGAAGAATGCTTGAATACCATCTCTAATGGTTTCGTATTTCGCGGCATCGCTCATTGTTTTTAAACCAAAGAATAAAATACCTAAACCTGCTAATAATTCACCGATGTTTTTAACTTGCTCTTTCTTAAAGAACATTAAGATAACACCAATCACAGCAAGGATGAGGAAGAAAATAGAAATATCAAAAGATGATAACGAAGCAATTAAACCAGTTGCGGTAGTGCCGACATATGCACCTAAAATAATGCACACGGCTTGCATAACAGTCATCGCACCAGCGCCAATAAAACCGATAACGATAACGCCAGTTGCAGCACTGCTTTGAATTAATGCTGTAACAGCGGTACCGATACCAAAGCCGGCAACGCGATTGCTTTGAATTCTTTTGAATAATTTTTTAACGCCACGACCTGTAGATTTCTTCAAACCAGAAGACATCATATGCATGCCAACGATGAATACGGCCGCGCCTACAAGTAATAAAATTATATTTTTCGCTAAATCCATACGGTATCTATTTTAAAAACATTGGGGTTAATCTTCAACGTTTTGTATAAAAACAAACATTTTTAAACAAAAAGGAAAATGTTAGAGTAGAATAGTTAAAAAAGAGGAATATTTGTATGAAAAAAGCTCTTGTTTTATTAACTTTGCCACTTCTTTGCTTATGCTCATGTGGTGGAGGAAATAATGGTAGTGAAGGAGAAACCGAAAGCCCAATTAATGTCTTTGTATTAGCGGGCCAATCCAATATGGAAGGTAATACCCAATTTGATGATGGTGATGGTAAACACTATTTAGCGGATGCTCTTGAAGAATTAAATATCAATGATGCTGATGATTGCTATGAAGGTATCCCAGAAGTACAAACTAGTTACTTCGTTGGACCAGCATTTAATCAAAATGAAATTCATGGTTCTAATGAAGAAGAGCCTATCGCTGGTAAATTCTTACCAACTAAGTTAGGTATGGGTGCAGGTAGTAAACACGATCAATTTGGTCCTGAAGTCGGTGCGGCTTATGTCTTAAGGGACTATGCTACTGAAGATGAACCTATCTATTTTGTTAAAGCCGCTTACGGTGGTAGTAGTATCACTGGTAATTGGAACATCAATTCCGATAGTGGCTTATATAAAAACCGTTTAGTTAAGTTCCTCAATAACAATTTGAGACTTATTGAAGAAAAAGAAGGTCGTAAGCCAACTATTAAGGGTCTTTTATGGCACCAAGGTGAAAACGACGCGAATAATGGTAGTACCTATAAAGATAATTTGAGCGCACTCGTGTCTCAATTTAGAAACGATTTTGCTAGTTATGCACCTGAAGAAGATGGTAATAATATCGCTTTCGTCGATTGCTATATTTTTGATAAAGGTGATAGTGATTCTGCCTCTTTACCATCAAACGTTAACGTTGGCACAATTAAAGTTTTAAATAACGCCAAGAAGGAATTCAGTGAAGAAAGCGATATGAACTTCGTTATCAATTCTTCATGGCAATATGAAGGTGGCATGAAATTACAAGTTAATGAAAGTGCCTCTGGTGTTGATCACGGTGCGGTTGGTGGACAACATTACTGGGCTAGAGATATGTTCAAGCTTGGTATGGCCTACGCTGACATTATCGTTGAGAACAATTTATTAGATTAAACTTTATTTATATAAAGGTTACAAGTATAATGTAGCAGGATTAAAAAGGAGAATATAACATGCATAAATTAGTATTAATTAGACATGGTGAATCCGAATGGAATAAATTGAATTTATTCACAGGTTGGACTGATGTTGAATTAAGTGAAAAAGGTGTCGAAGAAGCACACCGCGCTGGTAGAACATTAAAAGAAAAAGGTTACGATTTTGATGTCGTTCACACCTCACTTTTAAAAAGAGCTATTCATACAATGAATAACGTCTTATTTGAATTAGATAGAGAATGGTTACCAGTTTATAAATCCTGGAGATTAAATGAACGTCACTATGGTGCTCTTCAAGGTTTAAACAAAGCAGAAACAGCTGCTAAATATGGTGAAGAACAAGTCAAGATTTGGAGAAGAAGCTATGATTGCCCACCTCCAGCCCTTGAAAAAGACGATCCACGTAACCCAGCTTTACAAGCACAATTCAGAGATGTTGATCCAAAAGATTTGCCATTAAACGAATCATTAGAATTAACAGTTAAAAGGGCAGTTCCATATTTCGAAGAAGTTATCAAACCAGAAATGGAAGCCGGCAAGAGAGTTCTTATCGTTGCCCACGGTAACTCCTTAAGAGCCTTAGTTAAATACTTCGACAATATGGCTGATTCTGAAATCGTCGGTGTTAACATCCCAACTGGTGTCCCACTTGTTTACGAATTTGATGACAATATGAAAGCCATCAACCATTACTACTTAATGGACGAAGAAGAATTAAGAAAACAAATGGAAGCCGTTGCTAACCAAGGCAAAGCCAAATAATTAAACCAAAGCAAAATAAAAGCCACGTGTATTCAAATTCGTGGCTTTTTTGTTACTTTGTTTCAGGTTTTTCTAAGAATGGCTCGAAGGCTTCGGCGAATAAGTGACCTAATTGCACTTGTGATTCTGTATCGTAGTGAGCGGTATCAACATTGTTGAATGGTTCTTTGTTTGTGTGCATACCCGCTGCAATAGTGTCGATATAGAAATTGTTCTCGCTATCATCTGCAAATTGCTTTTTAGCCTCATTAACTTGTCTATAGTATTCCCACTGTGGTGAGTTATTGATACCAGCGTCGATAAATGGGAAATCTTTATCACCAGATAGTTCCTTTAAATCAGATCTTAAATTTCCAACGAAGGTTTGTAAGTTTTCATAGTACTTATCGTAATAGCCAACATATGAATCACCTTCGCCTTGCATCCAACAGAATGCTTTGATGGTTGGTTTGTATCCCATTGATTTGAGATTATCCATTTGTTTCTTCACAAATGTCACAAATCTGTTATACATTGGGGAATTTCTTTGTGCCCAGTCATCTTTTAAGTTAGAAGCGCCACAGGCATATTTGATAAGGAACAATTTACCTGCATATTTTTCATGCATTGCTTCCGCAATACCAATTTCAGGACCAAATGTGGCTTCTGAATTGCCTTGACCTAACATGACTTTAAAGAACTTGCCATCTTGGCGTTTGTTTTGTGAATAGTAAGACGCCTTACCATCAGGAAGAACATCTTTCGTCCAACAATCGTAAGAGATTTGAATGCCTTCATAACCGGTCATATATTCTTCAAGTTTGTCATAACCTAACGATCTTTCGATACAGTCAGAATGAGTACAGCCAACCGCGTTTGATTGACCAGAGATAACAACCACATCAACCGGCTTTAATGTTTTGCTACATCCTACGCTTGATAAAGCAATAGGGGATAAAAGTAAAAATTTAAATATATTTTTCATACACATACATCATATACCAACATCATAGTAAACTTCCGTAACTTTTCGTAAACAAATGCGTTTTTATTACACTAATTCTCGCTTTTTGTTTAAGTTGTTTACTATAAAAATCACTAAAAAATAGGCTAAAATTTAAACTGTACATAGTAAAGTATGTTTATTAAATTTAGTAAACTTTTTAAAATGTTTACAAAAAAATGTGTAAAGTTTATTAATTTTTTCTTCAATACAATCCTATATACGAATTATAATGCAAGTGACAACGGGTGTTTGTGCACCTACATAATGCATAATGCAAGAGAGGGAATCTTATGAAAAATAAGACAAAGTTTACTTTCTTAACAGCAATTCTTTCGCTTAGTTTACTTCTTAGTGCTTGTGGTGGTAATTCAAATTCTTCAAACCAACAAAGTTCCAATCCGGAAGGAACTTCAAGTGTTGTTGAAAATTCCAGTTCAAGCGAAGAAGACATTTCTAGTAGTAGTGAAACTCAATCTTCAAGTCAATCTTCATCATCCAGTGTAGCTTCTAAACACACTGTTACTTTTGTTGTGGACGGCAAAACTGTTCAAACAAGCCAAGTTGAAGATGGTGGTATCGCCAACTATGAAGGTGCTGAACCAACAAAAAATCCTGATGATAACGCAGTCAAATATAGATTCAAAAAATGGGATAAAGATTTAAGTAATCCAATTACCGCTGATACAACATTCACGGCCGTATTTGCGGAATACGCTAAAGAAATTATCGTTGATGATTTTGAATCATACAAGGGCACTGGTCGTATGAAAGAAGCTGGTTGGGCAGCCTGGACTTTAGGTAGTGCCGGCTGGACCAAAGAAACCAAAGCTGCTGTTAATCTTTCTCATAATGCTGCTGATGGTAATAATGCCTTAAGACTCGATGCTTGGCAAAACGATAGTGACTTTAAGGCCGTCAAAACACTTGAAGAACCTTACGAAAAAGCCGCTAATGCTCTTCAATTCAAATTAATGATTCCTTCAGAAATGAAGTCGGTCAAAGTTCTTTTAAAAGGACAAATAACAATTGAAGACAAAGTTCAAACTCCTTCATTCTCATACATCCTTCATCCAACAAGTGGTGAATATATGGAATACACCATCCCATTAGCGGATGACAACTGGTTGTTATGGGACGAAGAAGGAAAATCAATTAAAGAAGTCGCTGGTTGGATGGGTATTCATCAAGATGATTATCTTAATTACCTCACATCCATTGATTTCTATGCTAGAGGCAATGACGGTCTTGGTGGACAACCATACCGCGCTTTCTTAGATTCTGTCAAATTTGTGACATTAGATGATGCTGAATTTGCACAAACACAAAAATTAAAACAATACGATAGGTATACTGGTACTTTAGCGAATGGCCACATCTTAAGAGTGGACTTAGGCGCTAATGGAAGTGCAACCGCTAAGGTCATTGATATAGAAGAACCTCAAACAATTCCAGGTAACTATGTCATTGAAAACGATCAAATTACATTCACTTCTGCTGATAGTGGTGCCTCTTTAGTTTATAAAGGCGATATCACAAATGGTGGACAATTAATTAAATACAAATCCGCGACAGGTAACTTTGCTGACGCAGTATTAAATATGAATCTTGATGCCGTTCAAGTTGTTAACAATTTCGAACAATATAGTGAAGACGGTGTTGCTTATTCCAAACAAAATCTAGACAAAGATAGTAGAAGCGGTCTCCGCGGCGATTTCTATAGCGAACTTTACACCGGCTCCGGTAGTAGTGACTGGGGCAAAGGCGGTTGGGAACAAATGCCAGAAGGTGATGAAATCAACTTAAAGAAAGATTCTAATTCTGCCCATAGTGGTAACAACTACGCCGGCTTCAAACACTTCAGCCAAAATGGCGCTAGATATATGCCTTGGAATTTATTTGAAGGCAACGGCGACAAAAATTCGTTCCGTGGTTCAACTCTTGGTATGTGGGTCAAAGGTTACGTTAACAAATTAAAAGTTTCTATGTATTCGCAACCTGCACCAACAAACGAAACTAGAGCCAAATATGTCAAAGAAGGCCAATTTAATGAAGGCAAAGTTGTTAATGAATGGACACATATTGAAGTCGAACTCAATCCAAAATTTGTCTACTATGGTTTCATCATTTTAATTGATAACGATTATCAAGGTGATGGCGAACTTTTGGTGGATGACATTGAAGTTTATACCGCTAATCCATACGCAAAATACGAAGCACCGGTTATTGAAACCTTCTCATTACCAATCAATTTAAAATATCGAAACAAAGTTAATGGCTTAATTGGTGCATCACTTTGGTTTAGTTCAGATACCGCATTTACATTATCTTCCTCTGGTCTCAATTGTTATATCAGTGGCACATATGTTTTAAATGATCACGAAGTGACCCTTACTGCAAATGGCACAACATGTGTTGCTACTGCAAGCGAGGATGCAAAACAACTTGTTTTCACATCAGTGACAGGAGAAGACAAATTAGCCCTTGCTACTAAAGACTCAACATATACTTTGGCTGATTATGCGGAAAGCGCTGAAACATATAAAGAAGATGGCTTGATGTATTATCAAGGCAATACTGACCCAAATAAAGCATATGGTGCACGTGGTGCTTACTATTGTGAATATGCTTATAGTGGCTCAAGCACTGAAGTCGGTGGCAATGGCTGGATTTTAATGGGTGGTAACGGTGATCAATTGCAACTCTCTACTAGTAGCCCAGATTCAGGTGATAAATGTTTAAAAATGAAAGCCAGTAACGCTGGTGATATGAGATATTTCCAATGGAATCTCTATAAAGGCGATGGTGAAGGCCATACTGGTTTAGAATATTTTAAAATCGCACTTAGTAATAGTGGCAATTCTATTAACGTTGAAGCTAAAGTAATGGTTTTCAAAGTTCCAAAACTCACACCAGCAACTCTTATAGAAGACAACTGGGACGCGATTGATGTTACCCTTTCCGCTAATCAAGGATGGGATATGTATTCCATCGATCTTGATCCTAACGAAACATACTATGGCTATGGCATTTGGTTTAAGAAAGCATCATCTGCAGCTTTCGTTTCCGTTGACGAGGCTTATTATTGTCATGCAGGCTCTGACCCAACCGCTTTCTATTATATGAAAAACGATGTGACATTAAGTGGCAAAATCAACAACGGCACTATGGATGCCAGCTTCACAGCTAATGAATATGGTTCTGGCGTTTTCAATTGTGCAGGTTTAGACATGATCAATGTGCCAATGACTTTCAAGCAATCTCAAGCAGGCACTAGCACAAGAATAGATATGGTTATCGGCGATTCAACTATCTTTGGTTACTATTCAGTCGATGAAGACTTTAAAGCCAGTTTTAAATTCTGGGGTATAAACGGTCCTCTCCAAGCCTATATCTCCTCACAAACGGTATTCGAAGCAGAATAAAAGATATTATGAAAAAACCAACATTAGAACAAATTGCGAAAGAATGTGGAGTTACTAAGGGATTAGTGTCCCGTGCTTTAGGTGGCAAAAATAATGTCTCTGACGCTACTAGAGAAAAGATTATTAGGAAGGCCACTGAATTAGGCTATGACACCTCTAAATTAAAAGTGCACAAAGTATCTTCTAACCGTGTGCTTTTAATCGGTTCCAGTCGAATCCTGTTTAGAGAAGATTTCTGGCAACCCATCATCACGGCAATTTCATCAACATTATCAAGAAGCAACTTAATCGTTGAATACTTCGCTTTTGAAGAAGACAAAATTGATGATGTTCTTCTCAAAAAATTAAAAGATTCATCATGTAGTGCGTTTATTCTTATTCACGCTGCACCTACACCTATCGTGGATGTGTTAACGAGTAAAAATAAGCCAGTCGTGGTAGTAGATCCAAAGACGTTCCACTCCGAAGCGACACAGTTTAAATTCTCAAACTATGACTCTACATATTTAGCGGTTCAACGCTTAATCGATCAAGGTCATAGGAATATCGCTTTCTACGGTAGCGATTCACATAGCTTATCCTTTAGGGAAAGACACGAAGGCTATATGGCGTGTATGGAACATCATAAAAAAGAAGTCACCCCATGCTCATTAATCTTCGATAACGAGAATAAGTTATATGCGAATGAAGAACTATTAACGGATGCCCTTAATAAGCGTCCAATAACCGCGATCGTGTGTGCGAATGACATCATCGCACTCAACGCGATTAAAACAATTAATAGATTAGGAAAGCGCGTACCTGAGGATATATCAGTTATCGGCTTCGATAATATTAGAACCGGAGAATTTATGACTCCAAAACTATCGACATTCAACATTCCAAGGCAAGAGATTGGTGAGGAAGTGGCTAAATATGTCGCTAATTCGATTAAATCGCATCAAATCCCATATTCACAAATTGTCATTAGATGCGACTATATAGAAAGAGAATCAAACAGGGAAATAACAAAGTAGGTAAGAGATTATGAAACACAAAATTTATGGTAATGAATTAAAGAATATGCCATATGAACCACGTCCAGAAGGATGCGATTCACCTTTATGGCGTTATTCTAAAAACCCAATTATTGGCATGAACCCATTCCCAAATGCTTCAAGAGTATTTAATAGTGCGGTCATGGCCTATCAAGGTGAATTTATTGGCGTCTTTAGAGCGGACACTAAAAACGGTATTCCGTTCTTGTTTGTCGGTCATTCTAAAGATGGTATTAATTTTACTTTCGAAGAAAAACCAATCGTTTTCCACGATAAAAACAACAAACCTATTAAATTAGAATATGCCTATGATCCACGCTTAGTGGAATTAGAAGGCTATTATTATGTTATTTTCTGCACTTCTTTACATGGTCCAACATTAGGCGTTGGCAAAACAAAAGATTTCAAAGATTTTGAATTAATTGATAATCCATTCTTACCATTTAATAGAAATGGTGTCTTATTCCCAAGAAAGATTAACGGTATGTATGCGATGTTCTCACGTCCAAGTGATTCAGGACATACACAATTTGGTGATATCTTCCTTTCCTATTCCAAAGATATGGAATTCTGGGGTCAACACAGACACGTGATGGAAAGAGGATATGAATGGTGGTGTGGCACAAAAATCGGTGCTGGCCCAACCCCAATAGAAACAGATTTAGGTTGGTTAGTGTTCTTCCATGGCGCGAACCTTACCTGTTCTGGTTTAGTTTACTCAATCGGTGCGGCGATCGTTGATAGAGATGATCCAAGCAAAGTTCTTCATAGATGTGGCAATTTCTTACTCGCTCCAGAGAAAATTTACGAAACCAGCGGGTACGTGCCTAATGTTTTGTTCCCAGTTTCATGCTTAACTGACGCAAAAACAGGTCGAATTGCCATCTATGCTGGTGGTGCGGACACTGTGACAGAACTCTTATTTACCGATATTGATACAGTCATCGATTACATTCTTAAATATGAGAGATAAGTAATATGGAACTAACGACAATTTCAAGGCGTAACAATCCATTTAGAAGATTTGGTAGAAGGGCTTTGCAAAGCAAGTACCTCATTTTGATGATCTTGCCTGCTATCGTTTTCTACGCAATTTTCAATTACTTACCAATGTATGGTATTGTTTTAGCCTTCAAGAGTTTCAACCCTATTAAAGGTATTGTCGATTCTCCATGGAATGGTTTCAATAACTTCAAAGAAGTTTTTGATGATCCAAACTTCTGGCCAGTATTCGGTAATACTTTAATCATTGGTTCAGTTAAAATCGTCGTGGGATTCTTAGGCGCTGTGATTACCGCTATTCTTCTTAATGAAATTAGAATGAGAAGAACTAAAAAGACCATTCAAACAATCGTCACATTCCCACACTTCTTATCCTGGATTGTTATTTCTGGTTTCGTCTTCTCCTTATTTGCCTATCATGGAGCGGTCAACTCAATGGTAGAAGCAGCGGGTGGTCAACCAGTGCAATTCCTTAGAGATAAACATTTCTTCTTCTTCCTTATTTTCGCTACCGATATTTGGAAAGAAGCAGGATGGGGTTCAATTATCTACCTCGCTACTATGGCAGGTATCCCACAAGATCAATATGAAGCAGCGGATATTGACGGTGCTTCTAGATTACAAAAGATTTGGCATATTACCTTACCTGGTATTAAGCCTGTCGCTATTCTCTTATTAATCATGTCAGTCGGTGGTGTTCTTTCTGCAGGTTTTGATCAATTATTGAACTTAACTCCTCACGCACTAGAAGGAAAAATCGACATTATTGATACATATATTTATCGTAACTACATCGGTGACGTTGACCCAAGCCAAGTCGGTGTTGGTGCAGCGATTGGTTTGTTTAAATCAGTCATTGGCTTTGCCCTTGTCATTACGGTAGATAGAATCGCTAAAGCATGTGGTGAAAGGGGTATTATCTAATATGAAAAAGAATAATCAATTAGCTAGACTCCCTCTTAGACCAAGACGTGCTTCTAGAGAGACAAAGATTCAGGCTATCGATATTGTTATCTGTGTCATCCTTGTCTTATTCGCTTTATTAATTATCTTCCCATTCTGGCATGCCTTTGTTATTTCTATTTCTAGCCAAGAATCATATGCGAGAAATAGTTTCTTACTCTGGCCAACAGAATTAGATTTCACCGCTTATAAGAGTGTCTTCGCGGAAAGTAAATTATGGAGTGGTTATAAAATCACTATCATCTTGTTAGTCTTTGGTACTTTATATCAATTATTCTTCACTGTTATTACTGGCTATGCCTTATCAAGAAAGAAATGGACCGGTAAGAACTTCGTGATGAATATGATTCTTGTCACCATGTTCTTCGGTGGTGGTTTAATTCCTTATTATTATTTAATTCAAAGCTTAGGAATGATGAATACCATTTGGGTCATGATTATTCCTGGCGCGATTGATACATTCAATATGCTCTTAATGAGAAACTATTTCGCTTCCTTACCAGTTGAAATGGAAGAAAGCGCGAAAATCGATGGTGCGAATGACATCATTATCTTCGCTAAAATATTCCTTCCACTTTCTCTACCAATGTTAGCGACAGTCGGTTTATTCTTCGCTGTTGGTAACTGGAACTCATGGTATAACGCGATGATTTTCATTCCAGATCGTCCAAACATCTGGCCACTTCAAATGGTCTTAAAAGAGATGATTAGTAACATGTCTTCTCAAATGGAAAGACCAGATGCTCCAGAGAGCTTTACTGAAGGTATGACAATGGCGGCGATTTTCTTCACCATTGTCCCAATTATGTGTTTCTATCCTTTCTTACAAAGATTCTTTGTGAAAGGTATTGTTGTCGGTGCTATTAAAGGATAAATATAGGAGGTTTATATATTTATGAAAAAAGCAAAATTATGGTGTGGAGCTTTCTTAGCCGCACTCCTCAGCGTGACCGCATTAACTGCCTGTGGCGGTGGTGGCGGTGGTGAAGATAAGTATGACAAGAAAAATCGTCTTATCTTAGATCTTAAAAACGTCTATTTTGATCAATGGGTCGGTGAAGATAACTACACCGAACTATTAAATGAAAAATTCGGTGTCAGTATTAAAGCTAGTAACTACTCTTATTCCAGCTGGGATACACAAGTTGGTACAGCGATTAATGGTAATAACTTAACTGACACCATCCAATACAACCTTAAAGCGTATAACTTTGGTTCCAGTTATGAAAAATGGGTTGGTTATGGCATGCTCAAGCCATTACCAGATGATATGTCCAGATGGCCAAATATCCAAAATCTTTTAAATAACATCAGCAGTATTGATTATTTAAAGATTGATGGCAAATTGTATGGCATTCCAATCGCTAACGACATTTCTAACCCAACAAAAGACTTCTCTAATATGACTTATGTCTATCGTCGTGACTGGGCTAAACAAATCGATGAAATGAATAAGGATACCGCTGGATATCAACCAGTTTATAGAGAAAACGATGTTTATACTTGGGAAGAATTCAATCGTTTATTAGGCGTTTTCAAGGCTAACATCAAAACATTATCTCAAACTGATAAATCTGATGTTTTAGTGGATGAAGCTTGGGGTTTCCCATCAGTCACTAACTTCTATAAAAATGCTCCTCACTGCTACACAAAAGATAGTAGTGGCAAAGCCATCAACGCTTTCACAAGTGATGAATACGTTGCAGGTTTAGATGTCGCTAAACAATTAGTAGAAGATAAGATTTATTCCCCAGATCAATGTAACTGGAAAGAAGAAGACGGTGACGCTACAAATGCCTATTTAGCAGGTAAAGCCGCTGTCTTATATGATAACTTCTCCTTATCTAACTATCTCAAACTTAGAACAAACTTTAAGAACCAACGCAAAACTTCAACCGATGAAGCTTTAAACGATGGCACGGCCTTCTTAAAAGTTAAAGGACCAGATGGTAAATACGCTATCGAAAGTACAGAAAACTGGTTCTCCATGACCATGTTCAATCATAAGATTTCTGATAACAAGATGAGTAAAATCCTTGATATCATCAATTACTTATTAAGCGAAGAAGGCACAAGACTTGCTATCTTTGGTCAAGAAGGCTATGACTACACAATTGACCCAGTTACTGGTGAAGTGATTCTTAATGAAATGAGCTGGGAAAAAGATATCAATACAGGTGAATACGCTCCAAAAACAAATGGTGCTAAATATTTACGTTATATGGCAACCTTAGGTAACGATACCAAAGCCGTTGACCCATATACCGATATGAAGGCTTATAACATCCTCAATGCTTGGATTAATGAAATGAAAGCCGCCAAAGAAGCTGATCAATTAAGATTGGTCAAAGAACCAGCGGACCTCAGCTGGATGTCTACTCCAACAAAGAACAGTAGAACAAAAGCGTTATTAGAAAACGCTAAACTGTCTGCGACTAACTATTGCTTTGGTGATTTCAAAACTAAAGATGCCTACATTGCTGACGTTAATAAAACCGTTGGTTGGACAAAAGCTTTAGAAGAAATGAATGAAAAGTTAGGAAAATAATTTATGAACAAGGCGAATAAACTAATTACTATCGCATTGTTATCGTCTTGCACTGTCGCTATGGCTGGTTGTAACGGAGGTCAGGCTAAAAGAGAAGCCGATAAAGATAATATCGTCTTTATTAAAGATGACATTGTTTTAGACTCTTTTGAAGGCTTAGGTGTGGAGTGGGGTACTTATGAAGATCCAGATAAACTCTCCGCTGCTTCTTGGGCTAGATCCCTAGAAATCATGGACCGACTCAACCCACAAGTGACAAGATGTATGCTCAACTATGACTGGTTTATCACTAATTTCGATGATAAATACGATGATGATAAATCAAATGATACTTGGGAATATAACTTTGCGAATAAATACATGGATAACACTGTCGATGTCTTAAGATATTGCGATGATCATAACATCGAAGTGGCATTTGGCTGTTGGAACGTCCCTGGTAACTTAGGCGCGGACCAATACCACATGTTTGATGAAGTCACTAGTGACGCTAGATGGGCGAAGATGACCGCTGATGTTTTGGAATATCTCGTTGTTAAACAAGGCATTAGATGCATCAAATATTTCGTTAATTCCAACGAACCAAACTACACCGGTGTTGAAGGCAGATCTAAAAACTTTAATAACAACTTTAACGTTTGGGCAAAAGGTGTCCAAAATGTTAGAAAAGCTCTCGATGATAGAGGCTTAGGCAATATTAAAATTGTCGGTGGCGATACCACTGGCTTTGAAGGTACTGAAGAATATTTCACTGGTATCTCAAAAAGCAAAGCACTTAGAGAAAGCGTTGGTGATTATGGCTTCCACGTCTATTGCCCAAATATGACTATTGATAGAGGCACATTAGCCACAACCGTCCGTACCATGTATCAAAAAACCAAGAAAAACGATGGCCAATTAGGTGTGACAAGAATGCCACACATTTGGGAAGCCGGTCTATATGATGGCAAAAATGCTGAAACAGACTCTAACGCTTTAATCGCCAACTTCTCATATGGTCTTAGAATGGCGGATTACACCCTCCAATGCGCTACCGCAGGTGTTAACGCTATCGTTTATTGGGACTTTGATGATGGCATGCACTTCATGTATCACGATGATGGCACAACCAACTCCAAAGGTTGGGGTATGTTCTCATCATTAAGTACAGATACCGCTACTAAACAAAGATTAAGACCTTGGTATCATTCATCCGTCTTGTTAACAAACTTAATGCTTAGAGGCAGTAAGATTATGGATTATCCTGCTAATGATCCAGAAATCGATAACACATTTAGAAGCATGGGTGTCCTTGGTCCAAATAATAATTACGCTGGTGTCGTCGCTATTAATAGAGGCCTTTTACCAGTCACTAAGACATTCAGAATGAGTGAAGAATTCAATGATAGTGGTAAAGTCTATGTTTATATCTATAACGAAAACGAATTAAAACTCGGTGATGATGGCTTTGTGAAAGAAAATCAAGTTCTAGAAATGAGCCTTAGAGATCAAATTGAAATCTCCATTCCTCAAAACACCATGATTATTCTTTCCAGTAAGGAGCTATAAACTATGAAAAAAAGATATTTAGGTTTATTACTCCTTCCATTAATGATTGCTGCTTGTAGTGGTCAAGCTGGTGGTAATTCTATTCCAGATTATAGTTATGATAGTCACACCATTAATCACGAAAGAAAAACTGGCGAGATTGCTGCCTTTGATTTAATTGCCCCTAACGATGGATTAGTGGTGGAAGGCTCATGCACATTCACATGGGGCGCTTCCAACAACAACGCTGATTACTTCATTTTAGAAATCGCCAGCACGAATACATTTGTGACTGATGATATTGATGAAGTCTACGTTAGAGAAAGCAATATCACACAAAATAGTTTCTATTTAAATTACTCTCTTCCTAAAAAAGACATCCTTTATTACTGGAGAGTAACCGCGGTCAACAAAGACCATTCCAAACAAGCAAATGACATTGCTAATTTCTATTACAAAGCCCCTGAAGTTGGTGAAATTCCAATCAAGATTGAAGATGAACAAGATTGGGTTTTACACAAAGAAGGTAGCTACGCTGATATTTCTATTGATAGAAGTGACTTCTTTGGTACAGGCAATGATTCTTTAGCGATTGTTTTTGATAAAGAACATACCCTTCAAGAACCATTTGAAGAACATGTCAGTAGTAATGGTTGGATTGTTATTACTAAGAATGAAGACCGCGAACTTTATGGCACGGATGCCTTCTATTTCAATTTCTATTATTCTGGTCATGACGCGAATGTCTTAGTCCGTGTTCTTGACTATGATGGTGAATATTGGCATAAACAAATTCAAATCGCTAATAACTCCAAACAAACTATTCTTGTTAAATATGAAGAATTTGAATTAAGAACCGCGGGTACAAATATCTTCAATAGAAAATTTGACTGGGAACACATCAGATATTTCGAAATTGTTTTTGAAAGAACATTTGGTGATGGTATTTGCTTATTTAGCAATATCAAAGCGGTCAAATTTGATTCCTATAAGAATATGTTTGTAGAAAAGATGGATTTCAGAAGTACCGATATGAAAGATTGGACTTTTGAAAACTTCAATTTCGAAAAGACAATTTCTGAAAACGGTGATGAAATTACCTTAACTTATGATACCGCGAAAGGTTTCAGTGGTTATGGTTTCCAAAACATCAACGTTTATAAATATTTCGTTCAAGGTGACGCTATTAAGATGAAAGTGAAATATACCGGTACTGGTAATAACGCCAACTTCTACTTCCGTATCCTTGAAGAAGATAACGATAGATGGCAGTTTAAGACACCATTTACCTATTTTACGAGGGATGAGTATAAAGAATTAGTTATTCCTCTAAAAGCCTTCCAAAGAACCGATTACATGACTGGTGATGGTGCAAAGCAATTCTATTACATTCAAAAGTTCAATGTCGGTTTGGCGGATAACTACACATCAGGCACTATCTCTATTAAAGATTTAGAAGTTATCAAGATCAGAGACATTCTTCCTGAAGACGCTCAAATCGTTGAAAGCAACGGCTTAAGCAGACGCGTTGTGCCAAATACTGGCTGTATCGATGATTTCAATAACTACAACATCTATACAGAAATGTATTACTCTTGGGAACAAAGCGTTGTTAATAAAGACGAGGCTATGAAACTTGATACTCTCCACAAAAATGGTGGTATTGATAACCCATATTGTGCGGAATTCGATTACAAAGCCGATATGGAAATGGCGACATATCAAATCTATATGGACACAACTGCAGTCCAGGATAAGAATGCTTTCTCCATTTGGTTAAAAGACGCTTCTGTTAAACCAGATGATGCCGCAGTCAGTTATCTAAAAGATGACGATGTCGCTGCAGAAATGACCATCCAATTAACTATGGATTCTGGTGAATGGTATCGCTTTATCATTGATAAAGTCAACAAAGAGTGGCATAAGTATACGATTTGCTTCTCTGACTTCTTCTTACAAAATGGTGATACTTTATTCGATGATCCAAAACCATTAAGCAGTAACCATATCATTCATATGGCCTTTGGTTTCAAATATTTCTATTACGATGAATCTGGTAAGTCACATCCAACATATGCGATTGCTAACCCAGTTTATATCGATGAAATTTATCTCACCAATGCCTCAAGCTCAAGTGTGGAAGAATTATCTGGCACGATCAGCGAAGATAAAGATGGTTCAGGTAGAGCTACCATTGAAACAATGGAAAATTATCAATCAACCGCAGAAATCTTTGGTTATTGGAGCTATGGCAACAACATGGAATATAATTCTATCGAATTATCTAATGTCGTTTCATCTCAAGGTGGTAATCATTCCATCAAGATGCACTATAAAGGCGCTAATTCAGTGTCCTACGCTAGAAAGACTCCGTTTGCGAGAAACATTCAAGCTAGAGGCGTTTGCCTTGATATTAAAGGTGATGGCAAAGCCACTGTGTACTTGAACCTCAACTGGAGAGTTTCTGCTAGCACATTACTCAAGATGCGCTATGCGATTACCAACATTCCAACAACATGGACACGCTACGAGTTAGGCTTTGACTTATTCAAAGATATCGCTGGTTCCACAAACACTATTGGTTTAAACGATGCTAAAGCGATTGAATCCATTTCATTCGGTATCGTCAATAGCGATAACAGCGATAGTGATATCTATGTCGATAACTTAAGACTCCTTAAGGAAATCGATTATGAAGATCGTATCGTGACACCCATTAATTAGGAGGAACTAATGATGAAATTTGAAAAATACAAAAATAATCCAATTTTAAAACCAAATCCTCAAAATCAATGGGAAGAACTTTGTGTTTTAAATCCTGCTGCTGTTTATAACGAAGAAGACCAAACATTTTATATGGTCTATCGTGCAGCGGGAAATGATAAAACTCATATCATTCATTTAGGACTTGCCACTAGTAAAGATGGAATTAACTTTACCCGTGTATCGGATAAACCATTATTAAGTGGTGATCCAAATGGCTTAGACGCTGGTGGTTGTGAAGACCCGAGACTTGTGAAAATGGGTGATTACTTCTATCTCACCTATGCGTCTCGTCCATTCCCTCCAGGCCAATACTGGAGAGAAGATAAAGAATATTTTGGTTTCCAACCAGAATATGGTCCAAAAGTTTTAGTGTATAACAACACTCTTACACATTTAGCGATTTCTAAAGATTTAAGAAATTGGAAGAAACTTGGACCAATGACTGATTCACATTTTGATGACCGTGATGTCATCTTATTCCCTGAAACAATTAACGGTAAATTCTATATGCTTTCAAGAGCGATGGAAAGATGCGGAGAAGGCTATCCAAATAAGAATCCTGCTATTTGGTTATCAAGTAGTGACGATTTATTACACTGGGATAATTACAAACTTCTCATGCAAGGTGAAACCGATTGGGAAGATAAAAAGATTGGTGCGGGCACCCCTCCAATCAAAACAAAAGATGGCTGGCTCGTTTTATATCATGGCGTTTCCACAAAAGATGATGCCTATAGAGTCGGCGCGATTCTTTTAGATTTAAACGATCCATTTAAGATTTTGGCGAGAACTAAAGATTTCTTAATGGAACCAGCCGAACCATATGAAACAAATGGTTATTATAATGGCTGCGTTTTCCCAACCGCAGTAGTGGATAAAGACGGTAAGTTATTCATCTACTATGGCGCGGGTGATAAAGTCGTTTGCTTAGCGACATGCGATAAAGAAGCGCTTCTCAAATATTTAAAGGAGGAATGCCGTGTATGAAACATATTAAATTATTAGGTTTAGCGATCTTATCGTTATCTTGTATCAGTGCGACTGTTCCTTTGAATGATGAACCTCCAGTTCCAGGATCAGTTATTCATTACGTCGACTTCTTTAATAACTTCAATCGTCAAGAATTCACTTTGTCTAACGGCACAACCGGTAAAGGCAATAATATGATTTTCAAAACAATTGAAGTTAATGGCGAACATCCTATTGCGAAACCAGAAGAAGAACCAACAAGACCTAATTATGAATTCCAAGGCTGGTACAAAGAAGAAAAATGTATCAATGAGTGGAATTTTGAAAGCGACGTTGTTTTAAGCAATTTGCGTCTATTCGCTAAATGGGGTGTTGGTCAAAAAGAACAAGGTGTTGAACCAGAATACACACCTCCATCAACTGTTCTACCAGAAGATGCTGCTCAAGATTTCGTTATTAATTCAGTAATGAACTTCAAGATTAGCAAAAGTGACTCTATCAGTGTTTCTAGAGCAGCCTTAATGAAATTAGAAGCTAATAAAGATAATGTTCTTCCTTTGATGGAATATAAAGCCAAAGCCAGTAAGACTATTACTGCTACTTATGCTTCTAATTACATCACAGTGACATGCGGGTCTGAAACTTACAAAATTCGCGTGATGGATGGTTCTATGGACTTAGTTTTAGACAATTCCACATACGAAAACAAAGCCAAAAAGTACGAAGATAAAGCTCTTCATCTAAACAAGATTTAGAACCAGTTGTGAGCTTTAACCACGGTATTGGTGGCACAACCATTGAACAATGGGACACTTCTTTAAACCAAAGATTAGTATATCCATATAAACCAAAAATGGTGGTCTACTATGTTGGTATCAATAACGTTATCAATTCCAAACAAAGCGCTGCTACAATTTGGGACAATTTACAAACATTTATGAATAATACCCACGCTAATTTACCAGATACTAAAGTTCAATACATTATGATGAACTTAATTCCTGGATATCGTGCATATTGGGATATTATCAACGAAGTAAACGCTAATCTCGTGGAATATCAAAAGACCAATACATGGCTCACATTAATTAATCCAGGAGAAGCCTTACTTAAAGAAAACGGCGAACCTAATGCCGCTTACTTTAGAACCGATGGTTTACACCTTTCACATTATGGTTATGTGGTATGGGGCGACATCATCAAACAATCAATTTATAAAGGATTAGAAAACAAATAATATGGACTATAGTTTGGACATCCAATATGAGTATCATAAAGCCAAGTCTGTTTTCCTCAGATTATCTTTACTATTCTCTAGCCTATTCACCTTAATTCTCGTTGCGGATGTCCTGCTTGTGTCTTTAGCGGGAGAGGATTATCTTCTTAACTTGTTGATTTCTATTATCCTAACCATTCTCTTCGTTTGGTTTTCCATTTTCTTCTTCACTAATATCTATGGAGAAGTGAATAACAAATATCGTTTCTTCAAAGGCTATGAAAGTGGTATTAAACCAACTGAAGAGGTGGAATTTCTAAAGAAAAGTGATGAACTTTGCTATATCAATGGTGTCTATGCTTACCCTTTATACGTTCGTTATGCGATTGGGTTAGATAGACAAGACAAAGTAATCTTCACTTTCAACAACAACATTGAATTTGAAATGGGTGATAAGTTAACCATTACCACCTATCAAAGAATTCTCATCAAAGCGGAGAAACACTCATGACTGAATTAAAAAAGAAAAGAGTCAAAACCGTTTTGAAATATACTTGGCCGTTTTATATCGTGGCCGGTATCTTGGTCTACATCGTGATGAGTGTCATTTTTAGAATCGCTCACCCAGTTCCTGGTTATAAGTCATTAACGCTTTTCATCAGTGGTGAAGTGACTGATTCTAAAAAACTTAGCGAGGACATGTATTTAAAATATCAAGATAACAATCTTAAGAGTTTCTCATGCATTTCTTCAAAAATAGATGATCCAAACTATGCGACAAAGTTATCTGTTCCTGGCTATAACTCCACCGATGTATTAATTATTCCTACATCCAAATTAGAAACAATTGCCGTTTCATACTTCGCTATCGACTTAAAAGAAGAACTCATTAATTCTTATTTCCAAGGTTATTCCTTCTACGCTCAAAATGAAGTTAACTATGGTATCAAGGTTGATAAAAGCAAAGTTAATCAATATATGACTTTACCAAATGAAGATTGCTATATGTTCTTAAATGGTAAGAGTCAAAACTTAGGTGAATATAGTTTGAAAAAGCCTAACAAAGATCACAACACAGCATTACGCTTAGTTAAAGATTGGGGGATGTAATGTCTAAAAGAGCAGAAAAACACATTACTGATGAAGACGTTAAAAGAACCCTTCCTCATAATAGAAAGGAAGTATTCTTTGACTTGCTTAAACATCGTAAGATGACTCTCTTTGCGTTATCTTGTTTTGTTTTTATGTTCTTTATCCCATTAGCGGTTGATCTTTTCTATTTCAATTTCTTAGAATCCGTTGCTATCGCTGATGGAAAATATGAGTATTTATTCTCTTTATTCTTCTATTCCATGCTTATCATGCTTCCATGTATGATTATTGGATTCTTGGGTTTTGCTGGTGGATTCTATGTCGCTAAACGACTAGTGTGGCAAGAATCTGTTAATCTCGCTGTTGATTTCTTTAACGGCATTAAAGAGAACTGGAAACACGCGATTATCAATGGTTTAGTATTTGGCATTTTCTTATTTGGTTTAGTAGTGGGTTCTGCCTACTTCATTATATATGCCCCATCTGCACCAATATGGTGTGGTGTAGGCATCGGTGCCTTGGTATTAGCGTTCCTAGTATTTGGCATGGTTATTTCACTTAACTTTACGCAGGACGTGTATTATGAAAACGGTGTTATTGTGACATATAAGAACTCGTTCTGTTTCTTAGGATTACTGAACTGGAAAGTTTTAGTAACATTCCTTTTATCTACTGGTGGAGTTATGGCACTTGCGTGCTTTAATCTCATTACACTAGGTGCTGGTATGTTAGGATTTGCGGTCCTTAACAGTGTGGTTATCATTATCTACACATTACTTTCTCACCACGCATTTGATAAATACATTAACAAAAAACATTACCCTGACATGGTTGGTAAGGGTCTATATAAACTAGAAAAAGAAGACAAGGAGGCCTAGTTTTATGGCAGATGTAACATTACGACACGTTTATAAGGTTTATGATGGTGGAGTTCGTGCGGTTAACGACTTTGATCTTGAAATTAAAGACAAAGAATTCGTCGTTTTCGTCGGTCCTTCAGGATGTGGTAAATCCACAACATTAAGAATGATCGCAGGATTAGAAGAAATCACCGCTGGTCAACTTTATATTGATGGAGAACTCATGAATGAAGTGGAACCAAAAAATAGAGATATTGCGATGGTTTTCCAAAGCTATGCTTTATATCCACATATGACCGTCTACGATAATATGGCGTTTGGCTTAAAACTTAGACACACTCCAAAAGATGAAATTGATAAGCGTGTTAAAGAAGCAGCGGAGATCTTAGAGATTTCTGAACTTTTATCACGTAAACCAAAAGCCCTTTCTGGTGGCCAAAGACAACGTGTGGCCTTAGGTAGAACAATCGTTCGTCAACCAAAAGTCTTCTTGCTTGATGAGCCTTTATCTAATTTGGACGCTAAATTGCGTGTTTCTATGAGAAGCGAAATTACAAAACTTCATGAAAAATTAGAAACCACATTCATTTATGTTACTCACGACCAAACCGAGGCTATGACCATGGGTAATAGAATCGTTGTTATGAAAAACGGTTTCATTCAACAAGCTGACACTCCTATCACCTTGTTTGAAGATCCATGTAACTTATTCGTCGCGACATTCTTAGGCTCACCACAAATGAATATTGTTGATGCTGAACTATTTATGGACGGCAAAAAACTCAAAGCCAAACTCAATGGTTTGGACAACATGATAGTGACTTTCCCAGATATTAAAGCCAAGCAATTAGCAGGCAAAGAATATATTGGCCAAAAAGTTTTATTAGGCATTAGACCAGAACATGTTAGACCAAATGAAGGCGACTTAAAGGCCTATATTGATGTTGTTGAACACCTTGGTGATGAATCAATTCTTTATACCAAGATGGAAAATAGAAAAGAACAATTCATCATTAAGATTCCATTCAATTCCAAGATTCGCGCCAACGCGGAAATCAGTATCGATTTCGATATGAATCATATCTATTTATTCGACGCTGTTACTCATAAAGCCATTATGGGTATTCCTCATGAAGATGAAATCCCAGTGACCATTAATGGCAATATCATGAAGATGGGTGAACAAGAATTAGAATTAAGCGAACAATTTGTTAAACATTTATTAGATGCTTCATTTAATTCCGATGTGCGTTTAGCTATTAAACCAGACTATATTTCCTTAGAAGAAGTACCAGATTCATTAGCGGTCTCTGCTAAATTAGAATTTGTCGAACAAAAAACAGATTATCAAGCCGTCTATTTCTCACTTAAAGGACTTGATGGTTACTTTGCTTTAAAGATGCCAAATGATGAAAAAGTGAATATTGGTAAGCAAGTTACCTTACATCTCCCATATCGTCGTTTGAATGTTTATGATACTGAACACAATAAAACAAATTCTAGAGAAGATGTCTTTATGAATAAAGGTGAGGCGGTGGTTAGTAACGCTAACGGAACGATGAGAATCAAAGTTGGTGGTGCTACTCTTACATATCCGTCAAATGAAAAATATCCAGATGGCAAATACGATATCGTTTTCAAACAAGATAAATTAATTCCTATCTTCAATAGAAAGATGCTCAAAGGAAATGACCGTGAAAATCCAGAGATGGATAATCCAAGAAACAAAATCAAAGTCTCAGCCTATGATGAAGATGTCTTGGGCGATAAACTCGCAGCGTATGTCCAAATCAAAGACTTCGAACTATATTCAACGTTTGTAGTAAAGAATAATTTCTCAGTTTATAAAATGCCAAAATTTGAACTATATGTTCCAGAAGATGGCTTTGAATTATCGCCAAAAGAATGAGAAGTGTTAAAAACTTAAATTTCTACAAAGACCTATATCTTGATTTATTCCTTCCTGATCAAGAAGAGTTTTTCACTATTATCCATTTTCATGGTGGTGGACTTGTTGAAGGAGATAAAGGAGATACACACCAGTACTGCGAACATTTAGCGAGGTCTGGTTATGCTGTCGCGACTGCGAATTACTCGTTATTACCAAATAACAAATTTCCTAGTTTCTTATTTGATGCCGCTTATGCGGTTAAATATGTGATGAACAACATTTCTAAATATGGTAAGTCCAAAGGATTTATCATTTCTGGCCAATCAGCTGGTGCTTATATCACATTAATGCTTTGCTTTAATAAAGAATATTTAGAGTCCGTTAACATCAAAAACGAAGAAATATCATATTGGATTAGTGATGCTGCTCAGCCAACAAGCCACTTTAATATTCTTAAATACGAAAAAGGTCTCTCTCCTTTGCTTCAAAGAATTGATGAGACCGCACCGTTATATTATGTTGATGAAAACACTAGATTCTCTCATCTTCTATTAATGGCCTATGAAGAAGACTTACCAAATCGCGTCGAACAAAATAAGCTACTCGTGTCTGCGTTAAAGAGTTTAAATAAAGACGCTGATGTGACTTTGAAGATACTACAAAAGTGGCACTGCCACGGTAGTAGTGAACTTGATGAAGACGGGGAATATGAGACTATCAAAGTAATTAATAATTGGATTAAATCTTTGAGATAAAGTTCTTAACGATATTAATTAATCTATCCAAACTCTCTTGGCCTAATGCGAAAACATAGGCCTTTAATTTTGGCTCAGTTCCACTTGGTCTAATGACAATGGTTTCTCCATTTTTAAGGAAGAATTTAATGACATCAGATTTTGGTAATCCTGTTGGTCTAGTGCCATCTTTACCAGTAATTAAACCAGTTTTATAGTCACCAATGGATTCAATATTTGGAATAACTTCATTGATATTTGGTTCACGCATGACTTCCATAATCTTTTGAATCTTCTTTTGGCCTTCTTCGCCTTGGTATTCAAAAGACATTAATGAAGTCTTATAATCTCCGAATTCTTTATATAAAGCATTCAATCTATCAACGAGGGTAAGACCTTGTTTTTTATAGTGGTTTGCAATTTCTGCGAGCAATAAAGCAGCGTTAACTGCATCTTTATCTCTGACATCGGTGTTAGTGAGATAGCCACAACTCTCCTCAAATCCCATTAAAAAGCGGTTTTTAGCGTTTTTCTCTTCAAGGAAGAGTATTTGTTCGCCGATAAATTTAAAGCCCGTTAAAACCTCTTTTACTTCAAGACCGTATTTCTTACAAATAATATTGGCCATATCGGTCGAGACAATTGTTTTAACAATCACCCACGGTTCTCCGTCTTTATTTTTATTTCCTTTTTCCGCTAATAAGGCATCAAGAATTAATAAACCAACTTCATTACCGGTGAGAATTCTTACTTCGTCTTTAGTTTTAACGGCGCAACCCAAGCGGTCACTATCTGGGTCACTAGCGATTAAGACATCGTAGCTTTCTCTATTTAACAAGTCGATTCCTAGTTTTAATGCTTCATGAATTTCTGGATTTGGATATGGGCAAGTTGGGAAATTACCATCTGGATTCTCTTGCTCTTTAACGATTTTTACATTTTTGAAACCATCTTCTTTTAAGACGGTAGTAATGCATCTTCTACCAGCACCATTAAGAGGAGTATAAACGATATTGATATCTCTTTCTTCTTGATACAAAGATTGTTTCAAAGTTGACTCGATATATGGATTAACAACTTCATCACCCACTAAAGAGACGAGACCAGCTTGTCTCATTTCGTTAAAATCTTTGATTTTAATATCATTAAATACGTCAATCTTTTGAATTTGTTGATAAATAGCGTCCGCCATTTCAAGAGTGCATTGACAGCCATCATTACCATAGACTTTATAGCCGTTATATTGTTTTGGATTATGAGATGCCGTGACAACGATACCTGCATCACATTTTAAATATCTAACAGAGAAAGAAAGGAATGGTGTAGGCATTAATTCCGCACTTAAATGGACTTGAATATTATTCGCTGCTAATACACGTGCCGCTTCTTTTGCAAATTCAGCAGAATTATTTCTCGAATCATATGCGATAGAAACGGAAGGATTTTTCTTAATATTTAATAAATAGTTCGCTAGTCCTTGTGTAGCTTTTCTAATAATGTAACGATTCATACGGTTTGTGCCGATGCCCATTACACCTCTAAGTCCACCTGTTCCAAAAGTTAAGTCCTTATAGAAACGGTCGTTAATCTCTTCTTTGTCTAAGGAAGATAATTCTTCTTTTTCTTGTTTGCTTAATAATTCGCTATTAAGCCATTTTTGGTATTCTTCAAATGCATTTCTCATAATTTAATCACTCTTCTACCATTATTCTACAATTTATAAAATAAGTTGCTATAAAATCAGTAAACGATATGAAAATATGGTAAACTTAACTAGAGGTTTATAATTTTATAAAAAAGTTTACCGAGAAATTATCTCTGTTTACTAGAAAAGAGTTTATAAATATATTGTCTAGAAGGTAAGAAAATGAATATTTTATGTGTTGGTAATTCGTTCTCTGTTGATGTCGCTACCTATGTTCATCAAATTGCTGAAGTAGCAGGTAAAGACATCAATATCGTTGTTTTATATATTCCTGGTTGCCCAATTAATAAGCAGTGGCAAAGATATCAGGATCAATATCCGGAATATGAACTATACGTTAACGGTGATAGAAATCCCGTTATGACTTGTTCATTTAATGAAGGATTTAATTATTGCAAAGAATGGGATTATATTACTTTCCAACAAAGAAGTGGCGATTCAGGCGCTCCTGAGACATTCTTCCCAGAATTAACTTTGTTAATGAATGAACTAAGAAAGAAAACTAACGCTAAATTTATACTTCATGAAACATGGAGCTATGCTAAGAGTTTCCAACATGAAAAATATGGCTCCAATCCAATGGATCAGGCCGCAATGGATAAGGATATTAGAAATGCTTATCTATTTGCTAGTGAAAAAACTGGTGTCAAATATATCATTCCTACTGGATTAGGCGTTGAATTAGCGAGACAAATATTCGGTGATGAATTAACTAGAGATGGCTATCATCTTAACGAAAGAGCAAGAACTCTCGCTGGTATGATTTGGGCTTATTATTTCCTTGGAAAAGATATTAACTTTTCATCATTTAGACCAAGCGGTTTTACCTATGACGAAGTCACTGGTCCAGTTGAAGATAAAGAACTAGAAATATTAAATGATGTCGCTAAAAAAGCATTAGATAACAATAGAGGTCACAACTTATATGAAGATTGAGAAAAAAGAATTCCAAGGCATACGTTACCTAGTTTGCTATCCAAAAGACTATCAAGAAGGAAAGAAATATCCTCTCCTTTTACACCTTCATGGTGCGGGTTCTCGCGGTAATGATTTTTCCGCTTTTGATGACTCTGTTGTTCTAGGAGTTGTTAAAAAAGAAGACTCTCCATTACGCAATTGTTTTGTGGTTATTCCACAATGTCACGCTGATACATGGTTTGATATTTTTGGTGATTTACTTTCATTTGTGAAAGAACTCTATAATTGGCCATGCGTTGATCAAAATAAATTCTTAGCGTCAGGTATCTCCATGGGTGGCTATGCCATTTATCAAGTCATGATGTCTTTGAATACGTTGTTCCATAAGGGCATTGTTTGCTGTGGTGGTGGCATGTATTGGAATGCTGGTAGACTCTGGAATATTCCGCTTAGAATCTTCCATGGACAAAACGATCCAGTAGTGAAAGTAGAAGAAGCTATTTGGATGACAGAAAGAATTAATGAAAGTGGTGGTAACGCTCAACTCACCATTTTCCCTGATTGTGATCATAACTGTTGGGATAATACTTATCTCAATTACGATAATTTAGAATGGTTGGTGAAATAGATGAATAAAGTAGTGAAGTTATCACCAGTTGTTAAGTCTTATATTTGGGGTGGTCAATATTTCCAAAAATATGGAAAGAGTGATTTAGATGTGGTATCTGAATTATGGGAACTGTCAGTGAGAGAAAACGAAAGATCAATTATCGTTTCTGGTAAAGAGCAAGGCAAAGCCTTGAAAGAGGTCATTACCGATAAAGATATTGGCACTAGAGGAAAAGAATTTCCATATTTTCCATTGTTAATCAAATTAATCGACGCTAAAGAAAACTTATCTGTACAAGTTCATCCAAGCGATGAATACGCTTTAAAAAACGAACACTCATTTGGCAAATGTGAAATGTGGTACATCATTGATGCCGATAAAGGTGCTGGTCTATATGTTGGTTTAAATAAAGACTATTCCAAAGATGAAATCGAAACCAAACTCAAAAACGGCACTCTTTTAGAAGCAATGAAC
>CADCCA010000017.1 GCA_902799855.1 uncultured Erysipelotrichaceae bacterium
AATAAAGTATTCAACGATGTATTTGAGAATCGTATCACTACGGGTTAAAGCCATGGTTTTCTCCTCCTTTTTAGCACTCTATCACTTTTTGTGCCAATATTATTTTAATTGATTGATTAGCACTGTCAAGCAATATCTGCTAAAAATATAATATTTATATAATAAGGATATAGAAAAAGCGGTGGTTTAGACCGCTGTTTCAATAAGAATAATGGCATTTAACTCTTTTTCATTCTTTGGAGTTTGCTTACATTTATAAGAAGAATAATGCCAAATACGACAAACACTATAAGATCAATCGACCATAAAGGTGCTGCATTAATTTTTAACACCGCTGAAATCGCATCCGCTGAAGCAACGACGGCAGGTTCAATCATAATAAAACCAAAAATAGCAAATAATCTAAGTTTCTTTTGAATCAAGAATATGAGCGTTGGAATGGACAGCACTATCGCAATAACCGCAAACAAAACGAACATCGCTGGACCATGAGTAAAGCCTAGAAAATAAAAAATAATATCCAAGAAAGAGAAGAATGCTACGGCTATAAAAATAACCATGCAGACAATTTTAGAAACGCGAACCATTTTCTCACATTTTGCAATTTCTGTATTTTTTGCAGATCCATTAATTATGGCTTCTGTTTCTAATTCATTGCTAAAATCGGCAGGTTCTTCTACCGCGTAGTTGCTTGATGGCTCTTCTCTAACGGTTTGGGGCGAATTGGCTGGAATGGATTGGTTGTTTGAGGCAACTTTTTCTTCCGTTTTGATGTCACCGCCTTTGCTGAGAAGTTCTAAATATTCTGCAGGAGACAAATCATCTCTATCGATTCTCTGTTGTTGACGAGGCGGTTGTGATTGAACCGTTTGTTGAGGAGCTGTTCTTCGCCTAACGCTAGGGTTTTGATATTCTTGAACCGCTCTTTCAATTTCTTTAGCAGCAGTTTCCGCAAGATAAGCGCCAGGACCACCACCAGACACTCTGATTTCATGATCCTTGATAAGGACATTAAACGTGATATCTGGAGGAGCGCCGCATTGCAAAGCGTCGCCTCCATCTCTAATGATTGCCATCTTGCTAGAAATAGCTTGTTTGCAAAGAATGATGGCTTGTTTCTTATCAAAATTAAAACTAATTATTTTTTCACTCATGTTTCTCCCACCTAACTAAGTCTTTTTTCATTAAACTTATCATTAGAATGAATTATTTTTTCTATATGGTCAAGAAAGAGTTATTAACTTTAAAAAGAAATACTGAATTTGCTAAAAGGTTTAAATAAGTTTTAGTAAAATCTGATCAAGGACCATCATCCCTTCATAAGTTGGAACTAAACGGCCATCTTTTTTTATTAGAAGACCACTATCAATCATGGAGGCTATCTCTTTTTCTTTGCCTTTGGCAAAAGAAACATCTAACCCTTCAATAGTTCTTAAATTAAGCATGATTTGATAAGTTCTTTGATCATCACTAGTGATCACTTCTTTTTCTTGAACGTATTCACCTTTCAAATAGCGGTCTAGATTGATGGTGTTTTTGTAGCGGATATCTTTGATATAGCCAGAAGCCCCTAAACCACAGCCAAAGTACTCTTCATTCCGCCAATAAGTGAGATTGTGTTCTGATTGATAACCTGGTTTTGTCCAGTTTGAGATTTCGTAGTGGATGAATCCGTGTGAGACAAGTACTTCGTTAACGATGTCATAATATTGTCTCAAAACATCGCCTTCTGGCTCTTGGAAGCTTCTATTAAATAAAGCGGTATGCGGGTGAATGGTTAAGCCGTAGCAAGAAATATGTTTAGGATTGAGGGCTAAGATATTTTCTAGATCTTGTCTCAAAATATTTTCACTTGTATGTGGTAATCCAAGGATTAAATCAACGTTATAGTTCTCAATTCCCACATCATTGAGACATTTAATTGCTTCTTTTACTTGCGTAAAATCATGTTTTCTATTGAGTTCATTGAGAATCTTTTGGTTTGTGGTTTGCACACCAAGTGAGACACGATTTACTCCATATTGTTTCAATAATGAGACTTTTTGAGATGTTAACGATTCTGGGTTAGCCTCAAAAGTATATTCTGTGACACCTTTAGAATAAGGTTCAATTATTTTTAATAATTTTTCAAACAAATCATCTTCTAATGCTGTTGGAGTGCCACCACCAACATAGATGGTTTTTAATTCTTCTATCTGATAGCCTTTGAGTTCTTTTTCTAAGGCATCAAGATAAGAAATAGCGAAATTACGAAAATACTGCAACTTGGTAAAGTCACAGTAATCGCAAATATTGTTACAAAATGGAATATGGATGTATAAAGAATTAACTTTTTTCATCATCCTTATAATCGCTAATTTGTTTAGCGACTTCTTCGTCATCGACATCTTGGAGGACGCGATTCATTTCGTCTTTAAGTATTTCTTCGTCACTTGGTTTTTCTTCTTTTAAACGTGGACGAAGGACGCGGTATAAGATGTAAGCAATTAAGCCCACAACTGCAGCAGCGCCAATAATGGATAGAAATACAACTAGCATACACTTTCCTCCTTATTCTTTCTCGACAGGAATGTAAACATATTTATTTTTAATCTTTTCTTTGCGATAGTAAAGAAGTTCTGCTAAATGATCCATCGATGTTCTCGCTGTTTCATAAGCGCATCTTAATGACTTCTTATATTGCGCGATGGTATATTTTTTGCCTTTAGTGCAATGTCTTGCGTAGAATTTAGCTTCACCTTTTTTGAGTTCTGGATCTCTTTCAAGGAGATCTTGTTCTAAAAGAACAGCTTGCTTTTCATCTAAGGCAACAGGAATATAAGCAACCGCTAATTCTTCTTGAACATATGTCACTTTAATAGTCTTTTTCTTTGGTTGTTCAATCTGTTGAACTGGTTCTTCATTAGGAACAACTTGAGGCTTAACTTCTTCAGCAGCTGGAGTTTCTTTTTCCTCTTCATCGTTTTGGCTAGAAGCAAATAAATCAATAGTTTCAACTTTTTCGACTTCTTCTTCTGGCACTTCGACTTCTTCGGCTTTTTCGTCTACCTTATAGAAGTCTTGGCGCATTTCATTGACCTTGCTTTTAGCAATTTCATCTAAGAATTCATCAAAGTATCTGCTGAAATGCTTAGCGGCATAATTCACAAAGTATGTGACGTCAGCGGTTTTTTGCACTTCCACATAGATGCGAGCGATTTCTTCCGCTGGTAAGGCCATTAATTGTTCGATTGGTAAGTCGACAACTGTTTCACCAAATGCTTCGTGCGCTAAGATGGCCTTGGCCATTAAGATAGCGATTTCTTCGGAGTATTTAGCGAATGGTTTAACATAGTTAATGTAGAAATAAACAACAATGGCTTTAAGTGATGTAGATAAGGTACTAGAAGCGATAAATGTGAATAAATTATTCATCATTTGTTCGATTAAGTTATATGGGGCAGATGTATAAATGCGGTCAATAAGGACGCGGTTTTCTGGATTGCGATCATCATTTGAACGATAGAATTCCACTAATTCATCGGTTCCAAGGAGTTTGGAATAGACATTTGCTAGGAAATCCTCATCAATAGCGTTGACATAGGCTGTCTTAATGTAGTTTAAAGCATTGAGATAGTTAACTAAGAGCATATTATTTGGAATAGCGCTAACGACTTCATTGCGAAGCACACTATCGATAAAGCCTTCATCAACACCTAATTGTTCTACTTCGTTAAGGACATTAAGAATCTTTCTATTAAAGTTTTGGTTTAAATAGCGATAACCACGAGAAGAAGGATTGAGCATGCCATATTCTCTATTAACTCTAATGAGTTTCATTTCAAGGTTGTTCACCAAACTATTAATTGCTGGACAACCACAGAATAAGAGCATTTTCTTTTCAATTGTTCTAACTGTTAAATAATGATAAAAATTGGACCTATACGATAAAATGTTAGCCCAAAATGTGTCTACGGATGAGATTTTAAGTTCGCGAGCGACTTCGTTTTTAGTCGCATATTTGTCTTCAGTAAAACGCATCGCGATATCAGTGCCTGCCATATGAATACCTACCTTATGGCTTTATGATATCGTAATGCAAATTTATTTACAATAATTATTTCTAAAAAACTACTAATTTTAAACTAGTTATCTTCTTCTTCGTCGATGGAAAGAATGGACATAAATGCTTCTTGTGGCACTTCAACAGAGCCGACTTTCTTCATTCTCTTCTTGCCTTCTTTTTGCTTTTCTAAAAGTTTCTTCTTTCTAGAGATGTCACCACCATAGCATTTAGCAAGAACGTCTTTTCTCACCGCTTTGACATCGCATCTAGCGACCACTTTACCACCAATAGCAGCTTGGATTGGAATTTCAAATTGTTGTCTTGGAATGACGGTTTTGATCTTTCTAATGATGCCTAAACCACGATGATAACCATCTGGACGATAGATAATGCTACTTAAAGCATCCACCACTTGACCGTTAAGCAAGATATCTAGTTTTACTAGATCAGCGCGTTTATAATCAGAGAAATCATAGTCAAAAGAAGCATACCCTTTTGTGTAGCTCTTTAACTTATCAAAAAAGTTATAAACAATTTCAGAAAGAGGTAGTTCATAGGTTAAAACCATACGGGTATCATCAAAGTAATCAAGGTTCTCATAAATACCTCTTCTTTCACGGCATAATTCCATAATTGGGCCAATATATTCTTTAGGAGTCATGATATTAGCCTTGATATAAGGCTCTTCAATAAATGAGACCTTACTAGCGTCAGGCATTTTGCTCGGGTTATCAAGATTGATAATTTCTCCATCTGTCATATGAACTTTATAAATAACGGAAGGCGCGGTTAAGATTAAATCGAGATTGTATTCTCTTTCTAATCTTTCTTGCACGACATCCATATGTAATAAGCCTAAAAATCCGCATCTAAAGCCAAAGCCTAAGGCTTGGCTTGTTTCAGCAACAAATTGTAAAGATGCATCGTTAAGTGTGAGTTTTTCTAAGGCTTCTTTTAAATCTTGATAATCATCACTTTCCACTGGATAAAGACCACAATACACCATTGGATTCATAATACGATAACCCGGTAAAGCTTCTTTAGCAGGAGAATCTGCGAGAGTCACAGTATCACCAGGACGGACATCTTTGATGTCTTTGATTTGAGCGGCGATATAACCGACTTGTCCAGCAGTTAAAATATCTGTTTTTAATTCGTTGGGAGTTCTAATGCCAAGTTCGATAACTTGATATTCTTTTCCTGCTTGCATCAGGCGGATTTTATCTCCGACTTTCACTTGTCCATCTTTGATGCGCACCAAAACGATGACACCGCGATATGGATCATAATAACTATCAAAGATTAAAGCCTTTAAAGGAGCGTTTAAATCGCCATTCGGTGCTGGAACACCTTTGACTATGGTTTCTAATAATTCGTGAACGTGCAAGCCTGTTTTAGCGCTGACTTCCACCGCTTCATCGCATGGAATACCAATCTTCTTTTCAATTTCATTTTTAGCCATTGTAACATTAGCAGAAGGTAAATCAACTTTGTTGATAACTGGAATAATTTCTAAATCGTTATCGACCGCTAAATAGGCGTTAGCGAGAGTTTGTGCTTCCACACCTTGTGTGGCATCAACAACCAAAAGAGCGCCTTCACAAGCCGCTAAAGAACGCGATACTTCATAAGTGAAGTCGACATGTCCGGGAGTGTCGATGAGATTGAAGACGTAGTCTTCTCCATCATCAGCGTGATAATTTAATGTCACAGCGTTAAGTTTAATGGTAATCCCTCTTTCTCTTTCTAAGTCCATAGAATCGAGAATTTGGTCTTTCATTTCTCTAGCTTCAATCGCTCCAGTCAATTCTAAAATACGATCCGCTAAAGTGGACTTGCCGTGGTCAATATGAGCAATAATAGAAAAGTTTCTAATCTTTTTTTGTTCAAAATTCATTTTGCTAATTAGGACTGACTTGATGAAATGCTAGAACCGCTAGAGGAAGTGACGCTTGTAGCGAATGGGAAAGCGAATAAATAAAGAACCGCAACCACCATCATTACAATAGCGAATATTAAAACAGCGAGTGTATACCATGTTTTGACTTTCATTTTATTCCTTAAAATGAGATTAAATGGCAAAATAGCACCCGCAGAAACAAACATGCCTAAGCAATAAGGAATCATGATGATAAAAAGGAAAATACCACCGATTTTATCGCCAGCATCACCATCTGGTTTTAAATATGAAATCACTGAATTAATGCAGAATAAACTGGTAAAGAAAAACAAGAAAAGCGTGATAATCACAAAGGCTAGGGCAAATGATAGCATGACGATAGCAGATTTTTTCATTGAGCGTTTTCCTCTTCTTTCTTTTCTTCTTCGATAGGTTCTTCTTGTTTTGCAGCTTCAAGAGCAGCTTCCGCTTCCGCTTGTTTAGCCTGTTCTTCTGCTTCTAAAAGACCTGGAACAGGATACTTGAAGTGATAAATCGCTTCAAAAGTATAAACAATTGCAAGATATAAAAGCACAACAGGAATACCATATCGATAAATGGTCTTTTCTGGTTGAGCGATAAAACAATATAAATCAAAAGCGATGAGATATAACCCTAATGGTAAAACGATAATCTTATCGATAAGAGCCACTCTTTTTTGTCTTTTTTTGCTAAATTTGGCCCAAAAGAAATCGATGAATAACCAAGTACCACCAAAGATGGTAATCCAGTTAAATAACGTGCCATTGATTTTCATGACTTGAGTAAACTCTAAAATAGCGATTACTAAAAAGGCCACCGCAAAGATAGCGAGTTCACCACTATAGATGAGTTTAGCCTTGGTCATGAAATCCATTTTCTTTTTCATAGGACATATTCTAGCATTAAGTATTTATTTCTTAAAGAAATCTTTTAAAATGTCTTCTAATTCAGCGTTATTAAACACCACTTCATATTCTCGCCATTCCGCTTTAAAGGAATCGCGGTATTCATTATTGAGGTAGCGTTCATCGATGAGTAAAACTGCGCCTTTATCATCTTCGCTTCTGATGACTCTACCTAAGGCTTGCATGATTTTATTCATGCCAGGGTTTAAATAGGCATAATCGTGTCCGTTAAGCCCTCTTTCGTCATAATGTTTAGCGATTTGATCACTGATGAAGTTGATTCTTGGCATACCAATACCAACGATAACTGCGCCTATTAAGCGGTCACTGACTAAATCAATGCCTTCACCAAATGCTCCACCAACAACGACAAAAGCCACTGATGTCACTTCTGGAGACGGTTTAAAATTCGTTAAGAAGATTTCTTTATCTTCATCACTCATCTCTTGATTTTGTTCATAGATTAAAGCATCACCTAAATCGATATATGGCATTAAATTATGTAAATATTCATAACTTGGTAAAAAGACGAAATAATTACCAACTTTGTTTTTAACAAAGCTCTTAATATAATCTGCGACTTTTTGATAAGAAGAATCCCTATTCTTATAGCGGATTGAGACATTAGGGGCAATGATGATTTTTAAATGATCTCTTGGGAAAGGAGAAGGCAAGACAAGCCTTGCGTCTTTTTCCGTTCCCCCCAATGTATTGATGTAATAATCAAGCGGGGAAAGGGTGGCAGAAAAAAGAACTGAACCTTTGATGCTAGATAAGGATTCGTTTAAGAAAGGCGAAGCATCTAAGCAATTAGCCCTCAAAATAACGTTGTCTTTATTCTTCTCATAATAAATAAGGTAACTATCATTGACGAATTCTAAGATTCTATTGAAGCGATTAACTTCTAAATAGAAGTCTAAAAGTTCTTTACTCATCTCTTTATTTTCGTTTTTGTTAATATCTTGCATCGTGGTAATAAACGAAGAGATGGTTTTATAAGTCAGTTCATTAAAAAATTCGACGATGTGATTGCCGTCTTCTTCTAATAAATACTCCTTAAACATCTTATTCATTTTGGAGATGGCAAGTTTGAGTTTGTGGAGTTTAGAATGCCTGACAGATTTTCTGGCTTCTTTAAATGACTCGTAGGATAAAGAAGCTGAATACATATCTCTTGAACGATCAATGAGATTATGGGCTTCATCGATTAACGCTAAAAAGTGAGAAGAATCCTCATCGAAATAGCGTTTCATATAAGAGATTGGATCAAACATATAGTTATAATCGCAAACGATGACATCCATGAATAATGAAAGATCTAATTCATATTCAAACGGACAGATTTGGTTCTCATAAGCGATTTGATTAATAAGACTTAAATCAAAGTCATCAAAGTTTAATAATGAGTAGCGTAAAACTGTTTGAATTTTATCATAATAGTTTTTCGTATATGGGCATTCTTCTGGATTACAGGCTTTGCCTTTGCAAAAACAGATTTTGTCTTTCGCTGTGATGATGATATCACTAAGTGATAAGCCGTTTTCTTTTAGGACTCTAATGGCTTGATGAGCAGCTTCTTTACCACTATTTTTAGCGGTCAAATAAAAGATTTTGCTCTTCTCATCTTCTTTGAGCGCTTTAATAAAAGGAAAGATGGTAGACATCGTTTTACCAATACCAGTTGGAGCTTCCACAAATAGGCGTTTTCCTTTAGTAGCAACAGCGTAACAATACTTAGCAAGTTCTCTTTGTCCTGGGCGATATTTTTTAAAAGGAAAACCTAGAGTTTCTAGGCTCTTATTTCTTTTCTCAATCTTTTGGAAAATGATGTTATAAAACTCTAAATACTGACTGATTAAATCAATGACAAATTGCTCTAATTCTAAATAGTTAAAATAGTAACTATCAATGAGTTGTTCCTTTTCTTTCCCTTGACGAATGTAAGTTAACTTAATACCGATAAAACTCAAATCGTTAAGTTTAGAAAACATATAGGCATAGCATTTAGCCTGACCAAGATGCCAATCAAGGTTATCATCATGGAACTTATCTAAATCTTCGACGGTAGTTTTGATTTCATCAATAACGTATTCTTTTTCACTTCTTTTGATAATGCCATCCGCTCTTCCTTCAAGAAGAATATCTATTTCATCAACGGTTAAAGAAACCGCCAAAGGATATTCAGCCATATAGTTTTTAGATTGACTGGCTTGATAAACACTATGGAGGCGACTACCTTCACTCATACTTGAACGATTAAAAACACGATTATCGATATCGCCGCTTCTAAGCAAAAAGTCCACCAATTGGTGTACGGATAGTCTTAAACTCTTCGCCATATTAAGAAAGTTTTTGGCCTAAAAGATTTTGATTACCATTTAAGAAAGAACGATAATCCATTCTCTTTTTGCCTTCTTTTTGTATCTCGAGTAATGAAATTACTCCATCTTTAGCTTGCATATATAAGCCCGTTTTATCTGCTTTAACGATTGTACCGACTTCAGCGGTTATTGAATTATCCACTACTTTAGCTTTATAAATCTTTAATTTTAAATTATTTAAATATAAATAAGCGCCTGGTTCATCGCTTAAACCTCTAATCCAGCCTACGATTTGTTTAGCAGATAAACTTAAATCAAGTTTTTCTTGCTCTGGTTTAATAGTCGAACAGAAAGAGACTTCGTTTTCATCTTGTTCCTCGCCTTTTAGCTCGCCATTAATGTATTTAGGCAAACTTTCTAAAACGAGCTCGCTAGCGGCCTCTTTGACTTTATTAAATAAAGATGTTGCATTATCTTCATCACTAATCTTAATTTCCTTTTTAGCGTACATTCTTCCAGCGTCCATTGCTTTGACCATTTCCATCAAGGTGACACCAGTAATAGATTCATTATTAATTAGAACTGATTGAACCGGAGAAGCGCCTCTATATTTTGGGAGTAATGAGCCATGAAGATTTAAGCAACCCATTGGGACTTTATTTAAAAATCCTTCAGGCACGATTTGTCCATACGCTAAGGTGATGACTAAATCAGGTTTTATTTCATCAATAAAAGAATAATCTAAACGAATCTTTTCAGGCTGAAAGACAGGGATGTTATATTTCTCTGCAATAACTTTGGTAGGCACTTTTTCAACAATGCCTTTGCGGCCCACTGGATGATCAGGTTGAGCCACTAAACCCACAAAATGATATCCATCTAGAATCATCTTTTCAAAGACGTAAGCGGATATTTCTGGAGTACCCATGAACACTAGTTTTAAATCATTCTTTTCCATACGGAAAGATTATAGCATTTTTATTTATTTAAGCATACAAAAAAGCCCGCCCCATATGGAGCGAGCTTAATGGATTATTTAATCTCAATTAGTGAATAACTAAATTATTTGGATAATCTAGCACCACAGAGATATAAGCTATAACCACCAGCGAGGTATGTAAGAACGATTGTGTTAGCGCCTTGTTGTAATTCAACGTTACAAACTGTTTTCCAAACTGGGACCATTAATGTGCCACTATCAGATTGATCAGATTCAACTGTAGCATCAGAGAATTCGACATCTTTTTCTGGTGGGACTACATCTTTACCATTGACGGTAATTTTGTCTTTGGCTGGAAGTGGGTTTTGTGTGCTATCAACTTGATACCAGAAACCTGTTTTGGCTTGGTTACCTTTCTTAACGCCTAATAATAATTCGAAGGCAAATGTGCCAGCTTCAGCAGCTTCGTATGTTAATGTGCATGTTGTGTTGGCATCATTGAATTTGTAACCCTTAACACCTGGTAAACTGTTGTTGAAATCTTTTTCTTTCAAGTTATTGCCTTCGGTTAAACCGGCTTTGATGTCTGCTGAAGACCATGATTTAACTGGGATATTGATTTTTGGTAAACCAGTGAGTTGGAAATTATACATTTTGGCTCTGTAACCGCCTAAGGAGACGATTTCAATCTTGTTTTCACCCTTCTTTAATGGGAATTCGACTGGCCATGTGAACCAAGCTTTCGCTGTGGATTTGCCTGGATCTTCGCCTATTTCAACTCTTTCATCGTTAACGTATAAAGCGTAACGTTTGGTTGGTGTAACAGTGTATTTACCATCGGTATCGACATCTTTACCAGCACCACTATCATTAGCGACTGCATCAAAGATTGCAACGTTTTGGTTGTGGGCTTGGATATAGAAATCTAAACCAGCTTTTTCAACTGCGACTGGGGAGTTAATCTTATAGACTAAGTGACCACCTTTATCTTCTTCGCCACCTTTACCTTGGGCGTGATCGAAACGGATGGAACCATCGGAAGCAGCAGCTTCGATAGCATTTGATAATGTTGCATCAAATGCTTTGGCTTCCCAGCGGAGAACGGAAGCATCGTTTTCTTTACAATTGAAGACATCAACTGGTGTGCAGCCTTCTGCTTCTAATGTACCGGCTTTAGCGTCGGCATATTCGTGAACGTGTTGTTCTTCACCGCCACCACCTTGTTCTTCAACTGGTCTGAATGTGAAGTTATAGAATGTGGATCTATAACCACCGGCCATACGTAAGCTAATCTTGTTTGTGCCTTTATGGAAATTAAAGACATATGGCATCATGTATTCAGCTCTATCTTCACTTGTTGGAACTGGGCATGGTGTACCATCAAATTGTTTAATTTCATCATCAACGTATAAAACGTATCTGTAATCGGTAATTTCTTTACCTTTTTGGACTTGTTCACCTGTTGGGTTACCATCGGCATCGAGAACATCGACCATAACTGGATTGCCATCGCTATCGACTTCTAAGTGTTCTGGATTGTCATCGATGTACATACCTCTTGTCCAGTCTTCACTACCTGCTGTATTGGCCCAGAAGTCAATACCATTTCTGCCTAAGTAGTCAGCTGGTTTGGCATCACAGTAACATCTAACATTTTGCATAACAGCGGCTTGTTCTTCTGTTAAGTCAAAGACATATTCGAAGAAGTCACCAGTTTGTTGTTTGTTGAAGATAGCTGGGTGATTATCACGATCTGGGTCACCAGCGTCATTTAATGGAACATCGTTACCAATTGGACGACCCCAGAATCTTGCGCCACCATCATCACCAACGACTAAGTGCTTTAAGGATTCGGCACTTGGTTCATTAGCTTTGAAACCTAATGTTGTGGAACCACAACCATTAGCACATGTGTAGATACGAACTTTTGCTTTGCCGGCTTCTGGTTCAGTTTCGTCACCGACTAATTCGTACTTATGGCCTAACGCTGCAACCTCTTCTGTTTCTTCGAGTTGACAACGTTGACATTTGTGTTTACGCGAACCTTTTTCGGTACATGTTGGAGCAACTAATTCTTCCCATTCGCCCCAATCGTGACCTAAAGCATTGACTGTTTCAGTTTCTTCAGTTTCGCAAACTGAACATTTGTGTTTACGGGAGCCAGCGTTTAAGCAATCGGCTTCGGTGACTGTTTCCCATTCACCCCAGCTGTGATCCGCTAAATCTGTTTCTCTTGTTTCTTCAGCATTACAAGCTGAGCAAACACGTTTTTGGGAACCTTTTTCTTGGCAGGTTGCTACTTTAACATCTGTCCAATCGCCCCATTTGTGACCAGCTTTAATGGCTTTTGTTTCTTCTTTTTTACACTTTTCGCAAACGCGCTTTTGTGTACCATCGACTGTACATGTCGCTGGTGTCACTTCTACCCATTTGCCCCATGTGTGTTTGTTATTGGCACATTCTTTTGTGCCGCCACCACAAGCTGCTAATCCAAGTGTCATGGCAAGCATTCCAAAGACACTTAAGACTTTCATTTGTTTCATAGATTCTCTCCTTTCTTAAATAGAATGTTAATCTAATTAGACAAACACGTATAAAAAGGTTTTACTCATTATATAAACCTGGGTTTTTATACTTAACTTAATGTTAAAGCACTTTTATTTCATTTTCAATAGACTTTAAATCGATTTAATTAATTATTTTTTATTTTCGTATAATAATAGGTTATTCATTCACAACATTATCTATTTTTCACACTTATATCTAGGCACATCAGCCATCTTTTGCTAGTATTTTGCTATGAAAATCCTCCTCGTAAGCGACTCACATGGCGATTATGAAGCACTAGATCAATTAGCGAATAAGTATCCTAATATGGATTTATATTTGCATGCAGGCGATAGCGAACAAGATGAGTTTTCAATCAAGCCATTTATCTCTGTGCGGGGTAATTGTGACCACTACTACGATTTTCCTAATTATCTAGTGATTCCGACTACTGCTGGTAACATCTATATTCAACACACGCCCTTCGTATCTAGAAGTGTAATCAGTGAACATAACGCAAAAATTGTCATACATGGACACACACATACTCGCAGAAAAGAAATTATTAATGGTATATTGTTTATTAATTCTGGCGCAATCAGTTACGCTAGAGACAAATACGATGGTTCTTACGCCATCATTGAAATTGAAAATAAGAACGTAGAAGTGACATTCTACACGCTATAAATAAATTAAATTAAGGAATAAGGAATATGATTAGAACAAATGAAAACGTCACATCCTTTTTAGCGGGTGCGACTGAATTATTAAATACATCACGTCAATTTAGTGATATTTATCGTTACATCGTCACTAATAACCGTAAAAACGTATATGCTGAATACTTCAATTTAAATAACAAGATTAAGCATTATAAATATCAAAAGTTTGATCAAAATGTAAAACACTATGCTTCATATTTGAAAAACAAAATCAAAGCCAAAGAAAACTCCCGTGTCATCCTAAAGATGGCTAATTCTCCAAGTTGGGGTGAAGTTTTCTGGGCTATTTTAATGAGTGGCTTTGTCCCAATCTTAATCGATGCTAAGCTCCCAAGAGAAAACGCGGAAAACTTGGCTAAACAAGGTAAGGCAGTCGCTATTATTAGTGATGATAACCACGAATATAGCGTGGAGAAAATCAGAACAGACAATATCCTACAATCTTCTAATAATGGTGAAGTTAACACCAAATGGGCTAACGAAGTCATCTTCTCATCTAGTGGCACAACCGGTGACGCTAAATTGATGGTCTTTAATGGTGAAAACCTTGTCCATCAAATTTGTGCTGCTTTAGATATGGGTAAAGAAACAACCGATATTATCTATAGCAATAAATGCGGCAAAATTAAGATTTTAGCGATGATCCCATTCCATCACATCTTTGGCTTTGTGGCGGTCTTCTTATGGTACACATTCTATGGTAAGATTTTGGTCTTCCCAAAGAGCAATACCCCAACAGATTTATTATCCATTTGTCAAAAAGTTGGCATCACTCACGTTTATAGTGTCCCATTATTCTGGGATTCCATTTCTTTATCTGCTACACGTAAATTTGCTCTGCAAAGCGCAGAAAAACAAGCTTTGTTAGACAAGATGATCAAATATAACTTAAAAGAAATTGACGCTAAAGAAGCAGGCTTTGCGGCTAATCCATTAGTTAACGACAAAGTTAAAACTAACATCTTAGGTAAGAAAGTTAGATACTGTATTTCCGGTGGCGGCTATTTATCAAATGAAACATTAAGAACAATTAATGGTTTAGGTTATCCTTTATATAACGGATATGGCATGACTGAAATCGGCGTCACATCTGTTGAGTTATCAAAAGATGTTAAGGTCCGTTTATGTGGAAGAATTGGTCATCCACTCCACAATGTTGAATACAAGATTAACGAAGATAACGAACTTTTAGTGAAATCTCCTACAATTCATATTAGAGAAATCATTGCTGGTGTCGAAAAAGAAACCCAATTAGACAATGGTTATTTCCATACAGGTGATATCGTTGCTCAAGAAGAAAATGAATATCTCATTAAAGGAAGAATGAAAGATGTCATCATTAACGCGAATGGCGAAAATATCTTCCCAGATGAATTAGAAATTTATTTCAAAGGCTTACCATTTGTTAATCAATTATCCGTTTTAGGTGTTGTTAGCAAAGACAAAGCTTTACACGAAGACGTTGTCTTAGTGTTAGAAGTTGATGATAAGGCTAGTGAAGAAGCTCTTAAAGATTTAGAAAAGCAAGTTAAGGAAATCAAGCTTCCTCACGACACAAAAATCGATCAAATCTATTTAGCAAAGAATCGTTTGCCTCTCGCTAATAACATGAAGGTTAAACGTTTCCAAATTAAGAAAGAAATCGAGAATGGATCTAGTAAATTTGTTCTCATCAACGCTAAGAAGACTAGCACAAAGACCAGAAAATTCAGTGAAGAAACTCTGAAAACCATTCTTCCTGAAGTCAGACAACTATTCAGCAAAGTTCTCGTTCTTCCAACATTCAAAATTGATGATGAAGATCACTGGATTAATGACTTAGGTGGCGACTCCATGAACTACGTTGAAGTCGTTCAAGAAATCGACCGTGTCTTCGATATTGAAATACCAGAAGAAAAGTATGGTCAACTCACATGCGTTAACGATTTCGTTGAAGAAATCGCCCGCTTAAAGAAATAAAAACAATAAATAATTGCATTATTTGTGTAGTTTTGGTATTATTACACACGGCACTAAGAAAGAGGTAACTTTATGGCTAACATAAAATCACAAATCAAACGTAATAAAACAAACGAAAAAGCTCGTCAAAGAAACGCTTCCGCAAAAAGCGCTATCCGTACTTCCATTAAGAAAGTCAAATTAGCGGTTGAAGCAAAAGATTTAGCAAAAGCTGAAGAACTCTTAAACGCTGCTTTCCGTTTAATTGATAAATCTGTGAGTGACGGCGTTCAACACAAGAACACAGCCGCCAGACAAAAAGGCGAACTTTCCCGTTTAGTCAATTCTCTCAGATAGAGTTAATTTCTCTTGAAATTAATTAAGAATAGCTCAAAGCTGTAATTGCGGTCCAAAAGACCGCTTTTAATTTGCAAATCTAACTGATATAAATCTTCTAAAACTTGATTAATTCTCTTTTGAGAAATGATCATACTGTTTTTTCTTAGAATCTTAGCTCTAATTGGATTAATAGCAAGTTCACTAGCAATCGAATCTGTTTCATAGTGTTTTTTCGATAAATAAGAAACACGATTTAAAAGACGGAATTGGTTAGCAATCATCGGGATTAATGTTTCAGGTCTAGTGTTAGAATTCTTTAAATCGCGATATAAATTAACCGCTTCAATGTTTTTATTCTCTAATAAATAATTAAATAAGAGGAAAGAGTTCTCTTCTAATGGTCTAGTCACCATCAAAGTGACATCTTCATAGCGGATATGGTCAGTATATAAGGCTAATTTACTACCATTATTGAATAATGAAGCATAATCGCCTTCCGTTCTTCTGGCTAATTCGTTAACTGCATCATTATCGATTTTGGTATTTGGCCATTTCTCTTTAAAATAATGGGCTACTACTTCATACCATTGGTTTTCTTTAGGCTCATCCAAAACAATGACTTGTCCGTTTTTTTCAATAGCCTGGTATATTTCGTTCTTCTTATCGATATCACTATCACTAGTGTTAACCAAAAAGATTAAATCGCAGCTTTCGTCTGGATGATTGACATAGTCAATTAATTCTTGATAATTCTGATCACTTTCAATCTTATTGCGGCCTTTTTCCTTTAATAAGAAATAAGGATTATCAACTACAACCGCTTTATGGTCATAGCCTAAAGGCAAATAGTTAGCGTCATCCACTATTTCTTGTACCGGAGTCAAAGAAGCATCATGCCTAACAAAATTAATGGCGTCTATTTCACCAATCGATTTCTTAACGATGCTTTTCATCTGGCTTTTTAAGCGAATGTTTTGCTTGCCACTAATAAGGTAAATCATGAATTTATTATATAATAATTAATTCAATTTATCATCTTAGTATTTATTGACAAAATCATACAAGCAATGCTTTGATACCAATAGATGATGTTGCCCGTTATGGACTAGCAAACCGGAATACCAGATTGGCATCATCTTTTCTTATTCTGCAAATAATTGTTTATAAACAATTGTCCCTTCCATATCTGTTCTACGTATTTTGATTTTGTATTTATTTAAAACTGAAACCACCTCTTTATTAGGGTGACCAAAACGATTATTCTTGCCACATGAGACTATCGCGGTTTCTGGTGATAAATATTTGACCCAATCTTCACAAGTAGAAGTATTTGAACCATGGTGCCCCACTTTTAAAACGTCACAGTTGATTTTCTCATTATGTTTAATGATTTCTTTTTCAATATAGCTAGGCGCATCACCCATCACTATGAAGTCTTTGGAGCAAACGCTAAAACCAATCACTAGTGATTTATCATTTTCTTCGGTTGTATTCTCTTTAGCGTAGTAATTGTAATTGTTGAAAGTTATGCTACCAACCTTGATAGGAAAAGAACTGGTGTAATCTACAACTTGGTTAATATGATATGCCTTTTTAAGGTTATCAAGCGCCCCATAATGATCAAAGTCATAATGGGTAATGATAACAGTATCGATGTTATATATCCTTTTCTTTCTTAAATAAGGAATAAGCGAATCATTAGCGACATCCATATAAGTGAGGCCGCCCGTATCTATTAAGACGATATCGCTAATAAAGATACTTGCCCGATTAAGAAACCGCGATACATTGGCACGAAGTCTTTTGTTAAATAGAAAAGATATATCGTATACATCGAGTAATAGAAGAACGCTAAAACTTGATTTAAACCAGGTAAGAAAATACCAAAAGATAATGGGGAAATAAAACTAGTAATACCTTTTACTATATTAACCAAGAATCCCACTACTGGATAAATAGGAACATAAAAGAAACAAAGCAATGAAAGAATGCCAATTAAGATAAATAAAGGAGAAAGAATAATCTGGATAGGCAGAGACAAAATTACAATTTTATTGTAATATAGTGCTTCAAATGGCAAGAAGAATAGATAAATAATAATGTATCTAATAGACCATTTCTTGATCTTATGATTCTTATAAACTTTACGCGTTAGATAACTGATTAAAGGAATGAGAAAGCCAAGAATAAAACCATCTTGTCTAGCTAAATAGCGGTTTAAAGTTAAACAAAGTATGCCTACAAAAGATAAGACTGTTAGATAAGAATATTTCTTTTTTAAAACATGAGAATTGATCCATCTAGCGATGAGAAATAGCATCATCTTAAGAACGCTAAATCTTGGAAAAGTGAAGATGGTATATAGACTTAATATCCCAATTGCTATCCCTTCAGCGTATTTATCCTTCATATAATGAGATAATATGCTTTTGAAAAAGCGATAAAACGCTCCTAAAAATATGCCGCTTGCAGATAAGAATCTCGCTAGGTGCAAATCTTTAATATTCGCTGTTATTTCTGAATCATCACTATCAGAAAATAAGATTCCTCCAATGATGCTTCTACTTTCTTGATTAAAGTTAGATAGAAACTTCTCACGCCTATCTTGTATCCTGATGGGATTATGAAAATTTACGTTTATTTTCTTAACATCTAAAGCGTGAAAAACGCCTTTTTTATTTAGATAACTTTTAAAATCAAAAGATGATTCGATTGTAGAAAAAGATAAATCTTCTTTTTTAGCGTTAATTGTGAGAAAGTCACCAATATCATACGTATGATTTTTCATACTGATATATAGCCTTTCTCCCCCACTGTTAAAGAGAAAGTAGTTTTCTTTTGCCGTATAGACAAAGCCTTTAAAGGTCGTTTTATTGGTTGAAAAGATATGGAGATAAGAAAATGAGAAACCCAAAACAATTGAAAAGGAACAAATTATCAAGACCTTTAAATGAAATCTCTTAAAAACAAAGAGGAGAAAGACTATAACCGTTATCGAAAGGCCTATAAAGGCACTAGATAAGGCTAATCCTAACCATAATGAAAGAAAGATCAGTAAGAGGATCACGAATGAAGAATGACATAGCTACGAATCTTGTGATAGGTGGCGTTGCCGATGCCATAAACTTCCATTAATTCTTCTAAGGTATCAAAGATACCATTTTCTGTGCGGTAAGAAACAATGGAGCTAGCAATTGATGTGGTGATGCCGTTTACTCGCATCAGTGTCTCAGCGTCATCTTCGTTGACGTTAACTTTGCTAATTTCAGTTTTGCTGCAAATGTCTGTTTCATCGTATTTACCAGCAATGTAATAGGTAGTCCCGCTTTTTAAAGGAGCGAAATCAAAATACGATAATTCATCAGCGGTGTTTTTCACTCCGCCCGCTGCTTGAATTAAATCAGACATGGTGATGTTATCGCTGAGAACATAAGTTCCCGCTTTATTAACTTCACCTTCAATGGTATAGCGATAACCATCAGTTACGACTTCGGTTATCGAGTTTGTGTTGTTTGATTGATTGAGGTCTGGATCGATGATTAAAAAGCCCATAATGACCACGAATGCGGCGACAACCACGCCGATTAAGATTTTGAACATATAAAAACCCTCCTATTTAACTAATCAGGAGGATTTTGTGATTTTGTCCAAAAAAAGTGAAATTTTTTGAAAATATTTTATTTGATCTCGATTTTTAAGATCTCAACCTTATATGTTTTAATGGCTTTAACTTCGACGATATCACCAACAGTTTTACCGACTAAGGCTTCGCCTAATGGGCAAGAGTTAGAGATTTTTCCATTAACTGGATCGCTTTCAACTGTACCAACAATCATGTAAGAAGCTTCTTTGCCGTTTTCCACGAATCTAATAGTCACTGTGGAACCTAAGCCAACTTTCTTAGTGCTTGTTTTGCCTTCTTCGATGATTTCGGAGTTTGCTAAGATGTTTTCAATTTCTTTAATACGACCTTCGACTTCGGCTTGTTTGCCTCTTGCAGCGTCGTAGTCAGCGTTTTCACTTAAGTCGCCTTGCGCACGAGCTTCGGCTAATTGACGCTTAACTTCTTCTCTTGCTTCATCGACTAAATATTTTAATTCTTCTTGTAATTTCTTATAACCAGCTTTGGTAAGTTTTTGTTTGTCTGCCATATAATTACCTCATTTCTGCAAGCGATATTATAACAATATCGATTGAATAATACCAATATTTATTAATTATTCTTTAATTCTTGGATTTTTGGGTCTTCTTGCCACGCATTAAAGACTTCTTCGACTTCGTCATATTCTTCGTCATCTTCAATTGGAACGAGCTCGCCGCTATCGAGTTCGCCGATATAACGCATAACGATGACATTCTCTTCTGGATCTTCAGTATCATAGAAGAAAACGTATTTAGCGTTTCTCTCTTCGTTTTCACTGGTGAAAAGAATTTGCATTAAGTGTTCTTTATTATCTTGGTCTGTGACCACCATTTGGGTTTCGTTTTTAATTTCCATAAACTAAAATCCTTTCATGCGTAAATATGTATCTAAGATAACGCAAGCGGCAATGCGGTCGACATTATCTTTTCTTTGCTGATGATTCATCCCTCTTTCAGATATCGATTTATTCGCGGTAACACTAGATAATCTTTCATCCATGGTGTCGATATTTAAAGATGGTTTTTCTTTTTTTAAATCTTCAATGAACCTCGTGACATTTTGGCTCATTTCACTTTCCTCTCCACTTAAGTGGAGTGGCATACCGATAACAATGTCATTAATCATCATTTTTTCACTTAATTCAATGACGTGTTTTCTAGCGACTATGTATTGGTTTTTATCGAAGCGAAATGTCTCTAGACCATGGACAAATCCCAGAACATCGTTATAAGCAACGCCTAATGTTTTAGTGCCTAAATCTAAACCTAAAAACTTTTTAACCATGCTTATTGATCTGCTTTCCTTCTTTCAAAGTCCGCGCTCTTATAGAACTCTTCTTTATCTTTATACATTTCTTTTTCGGATTCTTTAATGGATTCCTTTAAGGAAATAGCCCTATTACCACGATAAGAAGCGCCAATAGAACAATGATATGAAGTTTGACTGAGCTTTTCTTTAAAGGCGGTGATAGTTTCTTTGATATCTTCTTCTGTTCCACCATTCACTAAAACGATAAATTCATCCCCGCCGAAACGATATGAATACATATTGCTTTTAACGGAAGAATTGATTGTTTCGGCGATGGCTTTAAGCGCTTTATCGCCTTCACTATGACCAAAATTATCATTGATGTATTTTAAGCCATTCATATCGAATTGAATGACACCAGTGATACGTGCGTCCATTTTAGCCTTATCTTGATAGAAAGCTTCACGGTTAAATAAACCGGTTAAACCATCTCTTTGATTTCTTTCCATATATAAATACAAATAATAAAGGGAAGCAGAAATGGCGATGGTCACATTGAGGATTTGGATGTTACCACTATTGTTAAAGAAAGATTCAATAACGACCGCTAAAACGACAAACAAAGAGCACACTAAGAGCATATAACTGCGGCTGATGTGTTTGGATTTTAAGTCGAAAATAACAATGAATAGTAAGAACGCTAAATATAAAGCAGAAACAATGTGAGCCGTATAGCGAAGTGGACCACCCGCAAAGCCCAAGCCACCAGGTGGGGTTGGCAAAGAAACAAAACCATAGATAAGATTCTCTGTCCCTGGAATAAAAGCACAACTAAAGACAATGGCGTTTATGAAAAGTGGAATAGCGAGTAAAAATGCCATTTTAGTTTTCTTGAAAAACGCTTTTTCACTCATCATAATCATGAAATAGATGCAAGCAGGTCGCATTAAATAGCAAATATATGAACTAATCAAAGCGACATAATAAAGATGTTCTTTACCTGCTACAAAATTCTCTTTGGCGTAAATCTCGACATCACTAAAAACCGCTAATAAAAGCGTACTTGTGAGAAGTAACATTGTATAAATACTCACTAAGCGGTGTTGCTTAAAATGTTGAATAGCCAAAATAACCATCGCAATGCTAATGAGCAAAAGCGCAAAGTTTTCGACAAAGAATCTTCCGATGTAAGAACTAGTTAAATCCATATGTGAATTATAATACTAGAATGTTAAATAAATTTTAAGTATTTATCTAACATTTGAATAATTTTTCTACTTCGTTATATCTACTGATATCCTTACCAGCACCACTAGCGAGGTCAGGACGGCCACCACCAGAGCCACCGAGTAAAATAGCGATATCCTTAACGAGTTTACCTGCTAAATAGCCTTTTTCATTAGCGAGTTTGCTACAAGCAACAGTAATTGGATAACCACCATTTTCTTCACCAATTAAGGCGATGAGATAGTTATCTTTATTAACCTTTAATGAATCGATAATCTTTAACAAAGATTCTCTTTTTTGGTCCTTGATAAATTTCACTAAGATATCAAGACCGTCTTTACTAAAGAACTCATTAGATAAAGAACCGCTTGTAGCGTTAGCAAGTTTTTGATTGAGCGCTTCATTTTCTTTTCTTAAAGCGTCTTTTTCGTTTTGTAACGCTTTGAGTTTATTAGGTACATCGTTAATTGAACCGATGTTTAATAAGTCTCTAGCTTGATTAAGGATGTTTTCTCTCTTCTTAAGAAGCTCATAAGCACCAAATGAGGTTCTAGCTTGAATTCTTCTAATACCAGCGGCAACGCTTTCTTCATATTCAATAACGAATAGACCAATATCGCTGGTGTTACTAACGTGAGTACCACCACAGAATTCTTTAGAGACATCACCAAAGGTGACGACTCTGACGGTATCGCCGTATTTATCATCAAATAAGGCTTTCGCACCCATCTTTTTAGCTTCTTCGATTGGTAAGACATAAGTCTCTTCTTTAATCGCATCAGCGATGTATTGATTGACTTTTCTTTCCACTTCCGCGATTTCTTCCGCGCTCATTTTGTTGAAATGATTGAAGTCAAAGTGTGAATATTCATCGGTGACATAAGAACCGTGTTGGGCGATATGGTCGCCTAAAACTTCGGTTAAGGCTTGTTGTAATAAGTGCACGGAAGAGTGATTTCTAGCGATTAAAGCTCTTCTAGATTCATCAATCTTAGCGATGACTTCATCGCCCACTTTCACTTCACCAAACATCACTTTGATGGAATGGAGGTGTTGTTTATTTGGCGCTTTTATGACATTAATGACTTTCGCGGACATATTCGCGTTTTCAATGACACCAGTATCAGCGACTTGACCACCGCTTTCCGCATAGAAATTAGTTTCATCAAGCATGATTTCGCCTTCATCATCAAGGGTGTCAACTTTAACGCCATCTTTGAAACAAGCGATGACTCTACCTTTGGTAGGTTCACTCTTATAGTTGAATTTAGAAGGTAAGGTACACTTCATTAAATCAATGGCTTGTTTATTCATTGATTGTTGGTCACCACGTGCAGATCTCGCTCTTTCTTTTTGCTCTTTCATGAGTTTTTCAAATTCTTCAAGATCCACTTTGATACCTTGTTCTTCACAGATTTCTAAAGTGAGTTCTTTTGGGAAGCCAAATGTATCGTATAACTTAAATAAATCAGAACCACTGACGGCTTTATTTTCATTGATGAGTTTCATTAATAAAGCTTCACCATTAGTGAGTGTTTTAATGAATTTTTCTTCTTCAGCTTTGACGATTTTGCTAACGTATTCTTTCTTATCTTGTAGATATGGATAATAATCAATCATGTTGTCAGAAACGATTTCTACGAGTTGATAAAGGAATGGTTTTTCCATACCTAAAACTTTGCCATAACGCACCGCTCTTCTAAGAAGTCTACGTAAAACGTAGCCACGGCCTTCATTAGAGAAACTTTCGCCATCCGCTAAAGCGAAGGTAATGGTTCTAATGTGGTCAGCGATGACTCTAAAAGCGCGTTTATTATCTTGGTATTTCTTACCACAAATTTGTTCAGTCTTTTCAATCATTGGCCAGAATAAATCTGTTTCATAGCAGGTATCTGTGTCTTGAATGACAGTGACAAATCTTTCTAAGCCCGCACCGGTATCGATGTTTTTGCTTGGAAGTTCTTTATATTCGCTTCTTTTCTTACCTGGTTCACTATTGAACTGGGAGAAAACAATGTTCCAAATTTCCACGAAACGATAATTTGGTAAGTCTTCAATTAAAAGTTTTAAACCAATGCCTTCTGGATCAAATCTTTCGCCTCTATCGAAGTGAACTTCGGTATCTGGACCGCATGGACCTTCACCGATTTCCCAGAAGTTATCTTCTTTTTTAATTAAATGGTCTTCAGGAACACCAGCGTCCATCCAGCATTTTTTGGTTTCTAAATCATCTGGATGATAAGTGACATAGAGTCTTTCTTTTGGGAAGTTAAACCACTTCTCACTCGTTAACATTTCCCACGCCCATGGGATGACTTCTTTACGGAAGTAATCACCGATGGAGAAATTACCTAACATTTCAAAGAATGTTAAGTGAGTGGCGTCACCGACGTTTTCAATATCGTTAGTTCTAATGCATTTTTGCGCATTAGTGATTCTTCTACTTGGAGGAATTTCTCTTCCATCAAAATATTTCTTTAAGGCCGCGACACCAGCGTTAATCCATAATAATGTGGGGTCATTCTTTGGAATTAAAGAAGAACCTGGTTCAACGTGATGTCCTTTACTGGCGAAAAAGTCTAACCACATTCTACGAATGTCTTTGCTTTTCATGTATTTCATAAAAATACCTCCAAATATATAAAAACGTTCCTATTAAGGAACGAATCTCTCCGCGGTACCATCCTTATTCTCTTACTATTGTAGGAGCGCTTAGTTATGAATATTTCGCTATTCAAGCGGCGGCATTACCCGCATCTTCAGAAGTGGCTTTCTAATAACTTCCTTATGCCCTTTTCACCAACCGGCACTCGCTAAAAGGTTATCTATTAGATTGGCTTCTTGCTTAACGATAGTAATTTATCATAAAAAGATGATAAAAACTAGACTTAATTATATGACTTGTATTCTTCCTTCAACGGCTGAATATTTATCGCTTAGTTGACCGTTTAAAACATCAACCATATATCTCACTAATATTTCATAATCACGCATGAAATCTTTTTTCTTAAAGGAACAACCTTTAAAGATCTCTGCTCCTCCCCCATCTTCGAGAAGATAGTTATGGGAACAAAGGGTATAGGTCTTATTTAAATCAAGTGGGACATATGAATCATTTTCTAAGACCATGATGTCTTTGACTCTTCTATCTCCTTCGATAGAAACATACAAACCATTTTCATCAAATACAACTGGAGAAGGAACACTAGTATCAATAGTATATTTCAAGCCAGATACTTGCGCGAAAGCACCATCTTCACCAAAAGGATATTTTGTGCCATCATCTTTTTCTTGATAATAGTCTTTCTCGGTATGACACGCTCCATATTCTAAATAATCGGCGATTTGACTACCTTTTGCTTCCGCAACATCCATATAGTTACCAAACGGATGAATGGACATGAGGTCTTTATAAGTAACATCGCCTTCTTTTAAGTTAGCGCGTACACCTCCACCATTAACGATGCCGATTTGAGCTTCGCTAACGATGCGGTAAGCGTCGCTGACAAAATTGCCAATTGGCATTTCACGGTTTCTGATTTTTCTGACCCCGTTTTCATCATTGATACTTAACGCTAAGTCACTTGTAGCTAAGACTTTTGAGGCTAATTCATCGACTTTTTCATTAACTGAGGCGATGTATTCTGCCATATGTTGGTCCACATTATCGATTTCATCGATAAGTTCAACCTCTAAAGATTGATCTTTTTTAATAGTTAATTTGGTAACGGCGTTCATTTGATAACCAGGTTCAAGTAAAGGTACTTTCTTACCTTCTTTATCTATTTCGTCGTCGTTAATGACCTGATGTTCATGCCCATCTAAAACAGCAGTTAAGCCTTTGGTGTTTTTAATAACATCTCTAGAAGAGTAAGGTCCATATTGTTTTCCTTCTCCTAGATGGCCTAACAAAATAACGTAAGTAGCGCCTTCTTTATAGCAGGCATCAATATTATCTTGAACGCATTTATAGAATGAATCGTTTGTTTGATTAGAAAAGGTATAGACAAATTCTTCATCTTCTTGGAAATATTTAGGAACAGCGTCGGTAATGGAATAAGGGGTGGTCACGCCCACAAAGCCAATCTTGGTTGGGCCATACTTTCTAACTTTATATGATTTAACTTTGTTAAATTTATTCTCTTTATGACCTGTATATTTGAAATTACAGGAAAGAATATCACCTTTGAATTGGTCCACTCTTTCTTTTAAGATGTCCATACCAAAATCAAATTCATGATTACCGAAGACCATTGAATCATAGCCAACTTCATTCATGATATCGATGATGTATTCGCCTTTAGAAACCGCACCGACAAAGTCGCCAGAAATGGCGTCCCCTGAGTCCATCAGTGTGACGTAGTTATTCTTTTCTAGTTCTTTTTTATAAGCGCTTAAAGAAGCGTAACCAATATTGTTATCAATGCCACAGTGGACATCACTAGTGCACAAAATGACGATGTCTTTATTTGTCTCTTTTGGACTACAGCCTAAAACAGGAAATAGTAAAGTTGAGACAAAAAGAAAGACTTTGAGACATTTGCTCATATTACTTAATGACCTTATCGATGAGACCACCACCAAGGCAAATGTCCCCATCGTAAATGACTGCCGCTTGACCAGGTGTGACCGCTTTAATAGGGCTAACAAATTTGATGGTTAATTCATCGTTTTCTAGTTTAGTAATGATAATTGGATTATCGACTTGACGGTATCTAAATTTAGCGTTAAGTGTGACATTTGTCATAGGAATACGGCTAATCCAGTTCAAATTGGTCACTGTGCAGCCTCTTGAATATAGGTAATTATTCTCGTCTCCACTAGCAACATAAACAATGTTCTTTTTGACGTCTTTACTAACGACAAACCAGCCTCTAGCTTCTTCTCCGTGGATGCCTCCAATACCGAGTCCTTTTCTTTGACCGATTGTGTAATACATCGCTCCTTCATGCTCACCAAGTTTACGATTTGTTTCGATATCGATGATGTCACCTTTTTGAGCAGGAATATAGTTCTTCAAGAATTCTTTAAAGTTTCTTTCTCCGATAAAGCAAATACCAGTGCTATCTTTTTTGTCCATCACGCTTTCTAAATCTAATTCATGAGCAATTCTTCTCACTTCGCTTTTATCAATATCCCCTAAAGGGAAGAGACAAGAAGATAATTGCTCTTGGCTAATTTGACTTAAAAAGTATGTCTGGTCTTTGTTTTTATCGAAACTCTTTAATAAGTAACTGACTCCATCTTCATCAATACGCTTTGCGTAATGACCCATGGCGATAGCGTCATAGCCATGCTCTTTCGCGTATTTTAAAAACGGACCAAATTTAATGTATTTATTACAGAAAATATCGGGGTTAGGTGTTCTACCACATTCATATTCCTTAATTAAATAGGTAAAAACGTTATCCCAATATTCTTTGATATAGTCAATTCTAAGGAGTTGAATGCCTAATTTATCAGCGACTTTTTGAGCATCATCATAGTCTTTTTCTTGTGGGCATTGATTGTTGTTGATTGTGGGGTTACCAAGATAATCCCCGTTAGCAAGGGCGTCCCAGTTACGCATAAAGCAACCGGTAACTTCATGTCCCGCTTTAAGAAGAAGATAGGCAGAAACCGCACTATCAACACCACCAGAAAGGCCTAATAATACCTTCATTATTTGATGATCTCCTTGCTATCTAAAATGACGGTAAAAGGACCATCATTTACACTACTTACTTTCATATCAGCACCGAATTCACCAGTTTGAACAGCGCCATATTTCTCTTTTATTTGAGAATTGAAATACTCGTATAATTCTTTGGCTTCATTGGGCTTCATCGCGTTAACAAAGCTTGGTCTTCTGCCACCAGTAACATCGGCGTATAAGGTGAATTGACTGACGGAAAGAATCTCACCTTTAACATCATAAAGCGATAAATTAGTGAGGCCTTTTTCATCAGTAAACACTCTTAAAGAGAGCATTTTATCGACCATTTTATTAACAACTTCTTGATTATCATCATGGGTAAAACCCACGAGCAAACAATAGCCGCGGCCAATTTGGCCTACGACTTTATTATCAATGGTGACTTTGGCTTCTAATACGGTAGTTAAGACTATTCTCATATTATTGAATTACTTCGTAGATAATTTGTGGTTTACAAACGAATTCTTTACTAATCTTAAAGGCATTAAAAACGTTTTTAGCAACGCGGTTAATGAGTGTCACATTCTTATTAGAATGTAAGTAGCAAAGAACTTCGCCTTCTTTGACTTGATCGCCGACTTTCTTATTAAGCATAATACCAGCGGACATATCGATGACATCATCTAAAGTTTCTCTACCACCACCTAAGGTCATGGAAGATAAGCCGATTTCTAAGGCGTCAATACTAGAAACATAGCCTGATTCAGTCGCATAAATCGGTATGATATTTTTCGCAACAGCAAACATTTCTGGATGGAGGATGTAATTGATGTCACCGTCTTGGGCTTGCACCATTTCTAAGAACTTAGTGAAAGCTGAACCATCTTCAATGACTCTTTCAAGCATCTTACGACCTTCATCTTGATTTTTGCACAAGTGAGCTTGCTCTAACATAATGGAGCCAGAGGTATAGCAAAGTTCCATTAAATCTTCTGGTCCTTTACCATGTAAAGCTGCGATAGCTTCTTTAACCTCTAATGCGTTACCAACAGCTAAGCCTAAAGGCTCGTTCATATTGGAAAGAACGGCTCTTGTATCTCTTCCTAAACCATTGCCGATTTTGACCATTAATTTCGCTAATGTTCTAGCTTGATCAATATCTTTCATGAAAGCACCATTACCTAATGTGACATCAAGTAAGATGGCATCAGTGCCGGCAGCGAGTTTCTTTGACATAACACTGGCGGCAATTAAAGGAATGGATTCCACTGTACCAGTGACGTCTCTAAGAGCGTACATCTTTTTATCAGCAGGAACTAAGGATTGAGTTTGACCCGCAATAGCAATACCAATATTGTTAACTTGGTTAATAAAACGATCACCATTAATTTGGATGGTTAATCCGGGGATGGATTCTAATTTATCTAAAGTACCACCGGTATGGCCTAAACCACGACCGCTTAATTTAGCGAATGTTGCACCACAAGCCGCGACCATTGGTCCTAAAACTAAAGAAGTTTTATCACCCACGCCACCTGTGGAATGCTTATCAACTTTAACACCCCTAAGAGCGGACAAATCTAACGTTTCGCCAGAATGTTCCATTAAATCAGTTAAATTAATAACTTCTTCTTCATTCATTCCTTTAAAAAGGATGGCCATGTTCATCGCACTGACTTGATAATCAGGGATGATACCATTGACATATCCATCAATCCAGAAAGCGATTTCTTCACGGCTTAAAGCCTCGCCTTGACGTTTTTTAATTATTAAATCTACCATTCTCATAAGGTGTACCTCGATTTTTAGTATATCACACTAACACATTTATTTAGTAAAATAAAGTGTATGGATTTTTTAAGTCATTTATCTAAATATTTATCGGAAAAAGAAATTACTCAATTAGAAGCCTCTTTAAAAGAAGAGAGTCAACATGCTTTATTACTAAACACTAGTAAGATGAACGAAGAAACTCTTTTATCTTTGTTTCCACATTTAAATAAGCATCCAATTGTGAAAAATGCCTATTTATACGATAAAAATGAATACGATTTAGGGAAGAGTATCTATCACGCTTTAGGATGTTTTTATCTTCAAGAACCTAGTGCAATGATTCCTGCTTATTTATTAAATCCAAAAGAAGATGACTTAGTGCTTGATTTATGCGCCGCTCCTGGTGGGAAAAGCATGCAAGCATCATTGTTGATGAATAACAAAGGTCTAATTGTTAGTAACGACATCTCTAAATCAAGAGCGTTTGCGATTAGTGAAAACGCAGAAAGATTAGGAAGAGGTAATATCTTAATTACCAATAACGACTTTTCTTTGATTTATCAAAAGTATCTTAATTATTTCGATAGAATCATTTTGGATGCTCCTTGTTCTGGAAGCGGGATGTTTAGAAAAGAAGATAAGATGGAATTAGATTGGTCTTATCAAAAGGTTTTAAAATACGCAGAAATCCAAAAAGAACTCATTTTAATGAGTTATAAGATGCTTAAACCAGGCGGCGTGATGGTTTATTCCACTTGCTCATTTTCTTATGAAGAAGATGAAGAAGTCATCGATTATCTATTATCAAATAGCGACGCTTCTATCGTTAAAATTGAAGATCATCCTTTATTTTATAAAAAGAATGAAAAAGGTATTCATCTATTACCATCTCTTTTTCCTGGAGAAGGTCATTACGTTTGCTTAATCTCTAAACCAGGTAATGACGTTGTTCACCATTACGAAGAAGACAATAACAAAAATAATTACGATATCCCTTATCCAAATATCGAAAAATATGGGGACTATCTTTTTTGCATCAGTAAAAGAATCAATACCAAATATTTAAATGTCATTCGTTATGGCGTGAAGATTGGTGAATTATTTAATAAAGAAATTAAATATGACCATCACTACGCTAGTTTTGTTGATAATTTTATGAAGGTTAAGGAAATATCTTTCCCCGAACTGATAAAGTATTATCAAGGTGAGACAATTAATGAAACATTTGATAAAGGATATGTTTTACTGAAGTATCAGGGAATTAATGTTGACATCGCTAAAAGCGATGGACGTATCATTAAAAACCGTCTACCAAAAGGTTTAAGAAGAAAATATACGTTTTAATATAATCCGTTAAAACGATAATGTTTTTCTTTTCTTTCGTTCATAGTCTTATGATCAAGTGGTCTAAGATGATAGGTTATTTCTCTTTGCACCATTTTTTGCGCCAATAAAGCGATATCAGCGGTATTTTTACCCGCATAATCACTAGGATAAATTGGCTTTAAAAATGAAATGTAAACCGGATATGTTTTAAACTGTGGTTTCTTTTTTAAGACGCGGAAAGTTCCATAAGTAGCGGCAGGCACGATTGGTACACCTGCTTTCATCGCCGGTCTAAAAGTGCCATGATGGAACTCTTGGACTGGTAAGAGTTTATCTCTAATTCTTGTTCCCTCAGGGAAAATCATCCAGCTCTTTTCGCCTTTTTTCAAATCATCTTCCACTTGTAGCATGACTTTAAGCGATTGACGGAGATTATCGCGGTCAATAAAGACGCCTTCGACTACTTCCATCGCTTTAGGAATAAATGGGGCTTTTAAAAGCTCTTTTTTTCCAACGAAAGTCATTGGCTTATGATAGTTCATCATAAACGGAATTGGATCAAAAGCAGACATATGGTTACTAACCATGCAGAAATTTGTGTCTGTTGGCAAGTTTTCCAAACCAAAAACAGTGATATCGACTTGCAAAGCGCGAGAGATGTTACTAACGATCTTTCTCACTTTAACAAAGCGTTGTTCGCGAGGATATCTGTCTAAATGTTTAGCCCATCTTTTTAACTTAAAAAAGTAAGTCGCTAAGAGGGGGATTCCATAACGTAAGACTGCTTTTGTGTAATGAAACATACTAATTCTTTTCTTCTTTTTGTTGATGAATCTTAAGATTCGATGGGAAATGACGGATTTGTTCCGCTAAAACGTAAAGTCCTAACTCTGGATGAGATTCTAATCTGCCAAAAATAACAACGAAATGGCCATTAGGAATCTTCATGAGGGGATTGTGCGCGCTTCTATCCCAGTACATCACTGGAATTTTACTATAAAATGAGTCTTCATTAAAGGGTTCGCGCGATTCGATATCAACATAACGAAATTTTTCATACCCTTCAATCGGGTCACTTGCTTGACCCAAAATGGTAATTGTGCTAATCATGTTTCCTCCTATGTGTTATTTTTTAAATAACAACAACATTTTGCATCCAGGAAGAAAACCGTTTTTAATACTAATAGTTTGTTCGTTATCTGTTTCTTCAATCACTGAATAATAGTCATCCAATTCAAAAGAGATGTCTTGATCAGTTGGGTTGAACATAATAACGAATTCTTTTTCTTGGCAATAGACATTTTTGTTTTTCGCTACTAAAACATAAACACCATTGTCCCAGTGAGAAATCTCAAAGAAATCTTTCATCTTCTCACTTTCAAACTCTCTTAAATAACTTAGTTTCTTCCTTAAGGAATTTAAAAAACGGAAACGATTGACCATATCAAATCGTTCATCCACTAAGCGATAATCCATATTGTTAACGCTTAATGTCTTATAAGTGTTATCTAGTCCATCTTTAGATAAGCCAATTTCTTGTCCCATGTGAATGAATGGGACGCCATATGAGAGTAGGAGAATGCTATTAGCGAGCATTACTCTGTCTAGAAGAGTTTTCTCTTCTTCTTTTGCGTTAGAAACTAGTAATTTATCAAAGAGAGTATTGTTATCGTGACATTCTAAATAATTAATGCTTTGATTGGCGGTTGCAAACATCGGTTGGTAGGATAAGTTTAAAACGCCAGCATGGAATGAATAATCAAGGCCAAATTGATATGAGGTATTACCGCATATGTAGCCTTTTTCATTTAAATTAAATGGAGAACTTGGACCTTTAACAATATCGCGATAAGTATCATTAAAGAAAGCGAACTCTAATTGTTTAGCGTAGTTATCTTTATTCGCTCTTTTTTCAGGTGGTAATTCATCACCCATGTTCCAGCCTTCCCCATAGAATATAAGGTCTTCTTTATAGCTTTTAGCAGCGTTATAGGCTTCCTTAACTGTTTCAATATCAAGTAAGCCCATTAAATCGAAACGAAGACCATCGATATCGAAGTGTGAGAAAAGATATCTGACACTATCGACAATCATCTTTCTTGCCATCTTCTTTTCGCTAGCGATATCATTGCCGCATCCAGAGGCAGCGGAAAGTAAACCGTTTCTTCTTTTTCTAAAATAATAATGTGGAACGAGTTTTTCTAAAACACTGTTTTCATATTCATAAATGTGGTTATAAACCACATCAATAACGACACGGATGTCGTTTTGGTGCAATTTATCCACCATTTCTCTAAATTCAAATAAGCGGGACATCGCTTCTTCTGGCTTGATAGAAAAACTACCTTCTATAGCGAAGAATGAGATTGGGTCATACCCCCAGTTATACCACTTTTTAGTGTCTTTATCATCAGGTGAATCAAAGTCTAAAATTGGTTGGATTTGACATGGCTGATACCGAGATATTTTAAATAATCTAAACCCGCTGGATGGCCTCCAACAGTCTTTCTATTTTCTTCAACAAAGCCAAGATATTTGCCCTTATTGACAATGTTATTATTATTGCCTTCATTAATGTCTCTAATATGCGTTTCGTAAATGGAAGCATCAACGTAATTCTTAAATGGGGTTTTTGGTTTGATGCGCTTGATTTTTAATAATTGATCATAATCGATAACAACACTATGTTCACTATTTAAACTTGTGCCCTTAGCATAAGGGTCATTAATCTCAGCGACCACGCCATTATTGTTAACAATATAGTGATATTTGTAGTTTAAGAGATTGCCTTTGACGTTTAAGCGA
>CADCCA010000018.1 GCA_902799855.1 uncultured Erysipelotrichaceae bacterium
AAAAGTGGAAAACAACAATATAAAAATCGTCAAAATGGACGAATCGATGTATGAAGATGTTTATCTTAATTCACAAGATGAAGATAATCGTCGTTTTGTTCCTGATGAAGTATTTGATTCTTTAGAAGAGACTAAAGAAGTAGTGGATCATATCATCGCTAGTTATGATTCAGTCGATGGTCCTTTTATCTATGCAGTTATTAGAAAGAAAGATAATGCCAATATTGGCTACGTTCAACTAGTGAAAATCGAACAAGGTTGGGAGATCGGTTACCATATTGCAAAAAGATATACCGGTCACGGCTACGCTACTGAGGCAGTTAAGTTATTCTTAGATTACATTAAAGACAATATGGATATTAAACAAGTATACGGTATCGCTCTTTTTGATAATAAAGCCAGTAAAAGAGTGTTAGAAAAATGTGGATTTGAACTAATATTTGAAGGCATTGACCTATATCAAGGAACAAAAAGAAAAATAATTAGAACAATCAAACTTTTATAAACTGGTATGATATTCGTATGAATAAAATACAATCAAACGTTATTATTACCGAAAGATGCATCCTTAGAAAAGTTAGAAAAGATGACGCTGCACCAATGTTTAGAAATTGGGCTAGTGATCCAGAAGTCACCAGATATTTAACATGGCTCCCACATCAAAGCATTGAAGTCAGCCAAATGATTATTGATAGCTGGTTAAAGGATGAAGAAAATCCTCAAACAATAAGATTTGTTATCACAATAAAAGGTAACGATGAACCAGTTGGTTCAATCGATGTTGTTAAATATATAGACGACAATCCAGAAATTGGCTACTGCATTTCTAGGAAGCTATGGGGCAAAGGATTAATGACTGAAATATGCTCAGCATTTGTTAAACATCTATTTGATATGGGCTTTAATAAAGTATTTATAAACGCTGCCGTTGATAATATCGGTAGTAATAGAGTCATTGAAAAATGTGGTTTCAAATTCATTGGTAAGGAAAGACTTGAACACACATCGGTTTTTAAACCAGAACCAATGATGATAAATTGCTATGAAATGAACAAATAGGTGTGGCACATTTGTGAAATCCCATTTGTTACAATAGCGAGGCTATGGAAAAGAAAAGAACAAGAGCGCAAGATGCCGCTAAAGGATTGATGATCATTGCAGTCGTCTTTTTTCACTCTTATTTGATGACATTTGATAATCCTCCAGATGCTCTTGGTTCATTTAATATCTTAGGAGCGTTTTTCCCATTCTTATTAAGTTCATTCTTCTTCTATACTGGCTATAACTACGTGCCTAATGGTAAGAGCTTTAAAGAGAATTTGGCTAAACGCGCTAAGCAGTTACTTTTACCAATCGTATTTTGCTACATCATAACCATTGTTTCTATTTCCATCATGGAATTAATCTATAACCACAATGATATCGGTGGTACTTTCCAAGCTATTGGTAATACGATTCTATATAGTTTGATGTCTGAACCATTAGCCTGGATGATTGGTTTCCCACAAAGTGGTGGAACAGTATTTGGTATTGTCTTAGGATTAGGACTTTTATGGTTCCTATATTGCTTATTTATCTGTTCCATTTTCTTCTACTTACTAGTGAACTTCACTAACAAAAGACCTGCTAATTTAATATCCGTGGTCATTGTTTTACTAGTGATGGCGTTCTGTTTAGGTGAGTTTGTTGGTATATATCTACCTTACGCAGTGCAATGCTATCCAGTCGTTTTAGCGATTATGTTGACCGCTGCATATTTAAGACAATCACACTTCTTGAATAGAAGAATCCTAAGTAAAAAAGATAGCTGGCATCACGCGATTAATATGGTTATCGCGGAAGGATTAATTGTTGGTATCTCTTTAGCGTGTCATTATCATTTCGGAGCGTTACTCACTGGTTCTATGCCAGGTGGAATGTTTGATCCTAGCTTAAAGGGATTCGATGCTTTCATCATCTTTATTTTCAGTATCATTGGTACTTATTTCCTTCATATCCTATGCCGTTTAATTAAGCATATTCCAGTTGTAGGTATCGTTCTTCAATGGATTGGTAACCACTCTGCAATATTCTATTTATTCCATCCAATACCATTAATTCTTGCTTCGATTATCTTCTTCCAAAAGAAGATTGTTTGGGGCCACGCTCAAGCGTTCTTCTTTGTCGCTTTTGCGGTTATCTTCTTATCTGGTGTATGTCTATTAATGGACTTAATCATCAAAAAGAAACAAATTAAACGACCAATCGCTGAGGAAATTGAAAATAACAAAGATCCAGAAGATAATATTTAAGTATGGATAACAAACTTAAAATAGAAAATTATCTATTTGAAGATATTTATAAATTAGACGAAGAAAAAAGCCAGATAATTGGCCTTAATTTTAAAGGCACTCCATATACTTTCAAAGAAATTGAAAGAAGTGTCGATTATTATTGTCATGTTTTAGTGAACAAAGGCGTTAAACCAGGCGACCATGTCGCTTTATTAGGCATGAACTGCTATAACTGGTTAATAGCCTTCTACGCGATTATCAAAGTAGGGGCAGTCGCGGTCTTACTTAACTATATGGCAAGACACGAAACCCTTGTTGAATTAATCAAAGATACTGATTGTAAATATCTTTGTTATGGAAAATATATCGCTCTTGTTAAACAAGAAGATGAATTCAATGTCTTATTAAAAGAAACTGGTATTTCTAAAGAAAAGAGTATCTCAATGAGATATCGTCATATCAATTTCAAAGAGATACTTTCTAAAGAAGAAATTAAACCATTCAAATCACCTTTATCTAGAGAAGAAGATAGCAAGAGAACTTCTTTTATCATCTTTACAACAGGCACAACCGCTAAACCTAAAGCAGCGTGTTTATCTCAATTTGGCATGATGAATATCATCTATATTAACTTCAAAAGATTGGATGCTGTATTCCCACAGAAATTCATGTGCTTATTACCAATGTTCCATTGCTTTGGCTTGTTAGTGGTTAATGCTTATATGGCTTTTCAAAGAACAGTCTATTTAAATAGTCTTTCTGATAAAGTCAAAATCTATAAAGAATTCGTTAAGAATAAATGCGGAGATTACGCTTCAGTAAGTGTGATCTTTGATAAATTAGCGAGAGCCCCATTCTGGTGGCTACATCGCGCTAGATTTGTGCAACACTGCATCGTTGGCGGTGGATTTACCTCTGAACAAGAATTTGCCTTCTTAGAAAAGAAGTACGGCAAAGGTAAATTCATGAATGGATACGGTCAAACCGAATGTTCGCCAATGATTTCTTTAGTGTATCCGGATCTTCCTGACGAAAAGAAAAGAACAACAGTGGGTATTCCAATGCAAGGCATCGAACTAGCGTTCATGGATCCAGAAACTAAAAAGATATTACCAAAAGGTCAAGTTGGTGAAATTTTAGTGAAGGGCTATAACGTATTTAATGGCTATTATAATATGCCAAAAGAAAAACAACCATTTGATAAAGATGGCTATTTGCACACTGGCGACTTAGGCTATCTTGATGAAGATGGTTATCTCGTATTAAATGGTCGATTAAAAGATATTATCATCCGTAAAGGCGAGAATATTTCACCAAAAGAAATTGAAGAGGAATTAAGAAAATTCCATGAATTTGGGCAGGTACGTGTATTGGGTTTCCCATCTATTGATGAAGGTGAATATATCATTGCCTGTGTTGAATTAAAGAAAAAACCATTACATTTCGTAGAAGAGAAATACTTTGAACAAATGCGTAAAACTTTACCAGAAATTAAAATTCCGACCCATATTGTCTACACTGATAAATTCCCATTAACAGCAAATGGTAAATTAGATGAAATGCAGCTTAGAGAACTTTGTCTTAATAAATTATCGCTCTTCTTAAATGAAGATAGTCTAGCGATGAAGACAAGAAAGCTCATGCATAAAGCCATAGAAGAAAAGCGCTAATAAGCGCTTCTTTTCTTATTCTCTCTCTTTAACTGATTCTGGTAAGTTCCATTTCTTCATTGTGTTCATCACTAAGAAGTGAGAAACAAGAAGGAACGCTAAGACGATAACGGTGGAGAAGACATATATCGTCCATGTTTGAGGGAATGGGAATATTTGATCTGGTACAGATATTGATTTTAATAATGCTTTAGTTAATAAGATACCGATAGGAACTGCAAATACCATTGAAACTATAAACTGAATGACACTAGTGAATAAGTTAGCCATTGATATTGAACGGCGTTGATAACCTAATGTTCTCATCGTCGCAAATGTTCTCTTCTGTTCTTTTAAGTTTGTCTGCATCATATTAAAGACAATCATAAAGCCCACAACAATCGCCATAATAGTTAAGATAACACTAGAGATATTAAATGCCGCTAATCGGTCATCAAATTCTCCACGTATGACCTTTGTATATGAAATATAAGTCACATGTTCCACATCTTTATATTTTTCAAAGAAAGCATCTTCGTTCTTAACTTGGACTAACAACGATCCTCTAGCGTATTCAGGAGTGTATTCGTCATAGTTTGTGTAACTAACTTGATACATATATTCATTAGATATAGCGACAACTGTTAAAGGCACTTCGTTAGCCTCAATCACATCGCCAACTTTTGCGTCCAACAAATACGCGTGATATGTAGATAAGATAATGCCATGTTCAGGTACATCAATAATCTTTTCATAATCATCAACGATGCGGATTAAATCTTGCTGTTGATAATTCTTAATGCCATTGATAAGACCAACTTCTTTCTTATTGTTTCTAGTGTTAACCATTTCACTAGGCAAATATTTAATTAATGTTTTAGCCTCAATATTAGAGTCATCCGAAGAGAATGTTTCATTAATATATTCATCAGTTGGAAGATTATCAAAATAGACTTGGACATCATAATTTAAACGTGTTTGGAATACTTGTGACATCATTTGACTCTTACTTTCTCCAAGAGATAAGGCTACAAAAATGAGCATGCCACTCGCTAATAAGCAAATGCCAGAAAGAATATAACGTCTAATATTTCTTAATGTTTGAGAAATAGTGACCTTTAAAGTAATAGGAGCTTTCTTAAAAACAGTTCTTGTTAATAGTGGTGTGCTGTTATTAGTAGGTGGTAAAGCTTTCATAGCTTCAACCGGTCTAATTCTAGCGATATTTAATGACGCTAAATAGCCAGTTAATAATGTCACGGTCACGATAATTGCTAAGGAAATAAAGATAGCGACTGGATGTAACGCGAATGTTTGAGGGAATAACTTTAAAGCGCTTCCATACGCTCCATTAGCGAGAATAGTGAACACTGATCCAATACCAACACCAAGTAACCACGCAAAGAAACCAATCACAAAACTAAGTGATAAGAACACTAATGAAATACTAGATGTCTTCTCACCTAAGGCTCTCATAATACCGATATCTTTACGGCATTGTTTAACGATTTGGAACAAGAATAAGGCTGTGACAATTAAAACAACCACAAAGAAGACAGCGGGGGCAGAAATGGTAATAAGATTAATACCTCTTAATGCATCTTTATAAAAGACAATGGCTTCTGATTTATCGTAAGTAGTAGCGAAGGCAATATTGTTTTTTAATTGTTTAACATCATCATCGGTAATGCTGATACCCTGTTCCTCACTGATATATGTTTTTAATGCATCAACTGTTTGATCAATGGTCTTTTCTTTACCAGGTTTAAAATCAAATAACATTTGATTGAACCCTTTAGTGGAGAAGTGATCATCTAATGATTTATCTGGTACATAGATATAGGCAAAATCACGAGATGAGGCTATTGAATATGGATCTGCTTTAACCACTGATGCTTCAGGAGAAACAATAGTGGCGTCAATTGTGTAGTTATAAGTTGTGCCATCAGGCATTTTCGCACTAATCGTATCACCCACTTTGAAACCATTTGATTTAGCGAAATAGTATTCCATACGAATACCATCTTCTTTGTCTGAGCCTTCAACGATATGGTGTTTTAATAAACTATCTTTTGTATAACCGATTAATCTTGTTGAATATGAATCACTTCCATAAGTAAAAGTAGTGGTATATGTCGTGCGATATTCCGCTTTTTCAATACCCATATAATCATTAAAATCACTTGGTAAATAAGATAAGTAAACGTCATCCACATTATCAGTGGTTTGAACGTATAAATCTGGATAGCCACATTCATCAAGCAAGAGACTAACGCTTACTTCTAATGAATGATAAGAATTTCTTAAGCCGATTAAAATGCCACATCCAAAAGCGCCCACTAAAACAACGCTCAATAACATGAGCCAGAAGCGCTTAAAATATGGTATTAATAAACTTCTTGCGAGTTTCATTTCTATTACCAAACAATATCCTTAGCATCCTTAGGATGTTCGTTGACTTTTTCTTTTTCAATTTTACCGTTTCTTAAAGTAATGATACGGTTAGCCATATCGGCAATAGGGGTTGTATGAGTAACGATAACCATAGTTTGACCTTGTTTTCTGACAATATCTTGTAATAATTCAAGAATCTTACGACCTGTTTTATCATCTAAGGCACCTGTTGGTTCATCACATAAAATAATTTCTGCGTTTTTCACTAACGCTCTAGCGATAGAAACTCTTTGTTGTTCACCGCCACTCATCTGACTTGGGTATTGGTTCATCTTTTGATTGCCTAAACCCACTAATTCGAGAGTCTTTTCACCAAGATGCTCTTCATCCTTTTTGGGGAGGGACATTCTGACATTCTCTAAGGCGGTTAAATCTGGTAATAAGTTATAGAATTGGAAGATAAAACCAATCTTCTCTTTACGGTACTTAGTTAATTCACGGTCCTTATATTTTGTAATATCTTCACCGTTTAATAAGACTTGACCATCAGTGGGGGAATCCATACCACCGATAATATTCAAAAGAGTGGATTTACCACATCCAGAATTGCCTAATAAGACCAGCATTTCACCTTTATAAACATCAAAGGAGACATCATCTAATGCTTTAACTTGCGATTCTCCTTTACCGTAATATTTTTTAAGATTTCTAATTTCTAACAACTTCTCTGCCATATAAGGTCTCCTTTAAATAGCAAAAAACATTCAAACAAACACATGCGTTTAAAATAATGCTCATTATTATCTTATCGTATTAAAGTTTATATGGTAAGTTTTGTATTTGATCAATCTAACTGAAAAAATTTGTTTTGACCTAGTCTCATAAAATAGCAAACCCGTCATTTAAGTACACATTAAAACACTTAGTAGTGTTATAATTCTCTTACGAATCATTATGAAAAAAGTAGTTAAACTCAGTTCTTTGTTATTGGTCACGTTTGCTTCCACTGCTTGTGGTCAAAACCCCGCTAATTCATCTAGCGCTAGTGCATTTTGTAATCCTTCTTTTCGCCCTGTCGCTGAATCATGGAAAGAAGAAGATGCTTTTGCTAAACCTGTTACGTATGAACTAAATAACACAATTACAACCGAAGAAGCAGAAACCATTGTTAATAATGACATCATCGTTAATGTACCGGATAAACTCCCTAAACAATTAACGCATATTGAGGCTACAAAAAAAGAATTCCACGCTACTAAAAACCGTTCAACAGGTGACTACGTAGTTAAAGATTATTATCTAGAAAGAAGAACAACTCAATTAGTCGATAGTGAGAATAAATGGAGTTATTCAAGAACTAGTGATGAATCTAAAACTGTCTATTTTGAAGAAGAACCATTGGTTAGACATGAGGTCTTAGAATCCCTCTATTTCCATAGAAATAATTACCTTTATTTTGTCTTTGCCGAATTGGATTATTATGAAGGCAATGAAAGTGATGGAGTTTATAATTGCTACTATGCAAAAACAAAAGATTTATCAAAAGAAGAAATCGATAATCGCTTTACTATCAACACTGAAGCTTGGGCATATTTCCATAAGTATAGAGGATTTGCTAATCTTGACCGTCGCATAAAAGTCATTTTTGATAGAAGTTCCTCTTACTATTCAGTTGGCAAGGTCGATAATTTAAATTTCCAAACTGATCATTCTTTTGCCTCCAAAGGTAGTGGTTATCTTGATTGTTTGGTCAATCAAACATGCACGTATAGCCTAAATGACTTAAACGATTACCCAAGCGAAGAACGCAATGTTTTAAAAACAATTGATTATCAACAAAAATACTTATCTAATATTTCTAACTATTTCTCATATGACGAGAGTTATATCACTACATCTGTTTCTAAAGACTCTGATAAAAAAGCCATTAGAGAAGACACAAACCAAGGTAGAAGAATTTTAAGCGAAGGATGCGAAATCTTTTATCCAGATTTATCTAATTTTACTGAAAGAAACTGGGAACAAGTATTCAATACTAAATAAACATAACAAAAGAATTACATTCTTAGATTTAATCGTATAAAATGTCATAGTATATGAATCCAAAAAGTGTTTTCAACGCAACGGTTTGTTTGCTTGGTGTTTTAATTCTTTTAATCCATATCGTTAATTTACTAATCAAGAAAGATAGAAGAAAAGATGAGAATACTTTATTAGATTTCTTCATTTTTACCGCTATCCACTTTGTGACGTATTTTGTTTTTGTCTTGTTAAAAGAGAATTACACCAGTAACACCTTTATCATTAGTTTTTATACCGCCTTCTATATCATGAATAACATCGAAGTCTTGTTATTCTATTTCTACTTAACTAGCTACGCTCATATCGATAAAAAAGCGAAAAAAGTCTTTGGCATTATTAATCTAATAGTGTTCAGTACATTTGTTATTACTGATATCGTTAATATCTTTACCCATATGTATTTCACATCCGTTGATGGAGTGTACACTAGATCAAAATTAATGATACTTTCACAAGGCTATCAATTCATTATGTTAGGGATATCCTTTGTCGCTACTATCGTTAATAAATCTCTTAATGTTAGAGAAAAGATTGCCTTCTCTTTATATTGCGTTCTCCCATTAGTGGCCATCATCATTCAAAACTTGATGCCAGGCTATGCTATTGCGTATGCATCTTTACTAATCGCCATTGAAATCTTGTTCTTGTTCTTAAATGTCGAAAAGAACATCAAGATGAGAGAAGATGAGAAACGCTTAAAAGACGCTAATGTCAAACTAATGGTGTCACAAATTCAACCACATTTTGTCTATAACACGCTTTCTTCCATTTCTACTTTAATTCCTATTAATCCAGATAAAGCCCAAAAAGCTTTAGATGAATTCACTGATTATTTAAGAATGAATTTCTCAACATTAACAGAAACACATCTCGTTTCTTTTGAAGATGAATTAAAACATATTAAAACATACGTTAACTTAGAGAAGATGAGATTTAATGACCGTCTTAATGTTATCTATGATATCAAAACCACTAATTTCAACTTACCACCTCTAAGTATCCAACCTCTTGTAGAAAACGCTATTAAACATGGCATCTTAAAGAAAGTAGAAGGTGGTACAGTAACCTTAAAAACTTATGAAGACGAACAAGCCTCAATCGTAGAAATAATCGATGATGGTGTTGGTTTTAATATGGACGATGTTGATTTCAAAGGCAATAAACATATTGGTCTAAATAATGTCAAACATAGAATCACTACCATGAGTAGGGGAGAAATCCGCTTTGAAAGCGAGCCTAACAAAGGCACTAAAGTTATGGTATTATTTTATAAGTAGGTAACTTTATGCGCATATTACTCGTTGACGATGAGGAATTACAATTATTAAGACTAGAAAATGAAGTCAAAAAAGTCTTACCTGACGCTACTGGTATTTTTTCCTATCGTAATCCTTTAGAAGCGCTTAAAGATTTCAAAAATAAGAAAATCGATATTGCTTTTTTAGATATTGAAATGCCTGGTATAAACGGCATCAATCTCGCAAAAGAATTAAAAAAGATCAACCCGTTAATCAATATCGTCTTTGTAACAGCCTATAACGATTATGCAGTAGAGGCATATAAATTACACGCATCTGGTTATTTAACTAAACCAGTTCAAGCAGAAAAGATAAAAGAAGAAATCGACGCTTTAAGATATCCGGTGGAATTAAGAGGACAAAAGAAAATCCAAGTCAAATGCTTTGGCAACTTTGATGTCTTCTACGATGGTGAACCTCTCAAATTCTCTTATCAAAAATCAAAAGAAGTTTTTGCCTATCTCGTTGATAGAGAAGGTTCGGCGATTAACATTAACGAATTGAATGCCGTTTTATGGGAAGAAGATCACCCATCATATTTAAGAAACCTCATCGCTGATATTCAAAACACATTAAAGAATATCGACGCTGGTGACATATTCATTAAAAGACACAATGAATGTTATATCGATGTCACCAAAATCGATTGCGATGCCTATGAATATAAGAAAGGTAATCCTGATGCGGTGAGGATGTACCGTGGGGAATATATGATCCAATATTCCTGGGCCTATTTTGATGCTGACCTATAAACTAATTTACTAGCCAAGTAGTGGGGCCAGTGAGCCCCTTTTTTATTGACAATTATGCTGTGACACTTTTGTGGCAACTCTGTTGTTATGATTTACTAGACAAAATGGAGCCATTTAATTATGGGTAAAGAAATACTAAAAGAAATACTAAAAGGCCTATCAGACGAAGATATAGCTAAAGTTATGGCGTGTGAAAACATGTCTGATTTATTGCAACTCGCTAAAGATGAAGGCTTTGAATTAACCAAAGAACAACTCGACGCCATTAGAAATGGTGATTGTTTTTCTACTAACGACTAGTAAAGGAGTGTCTTATGAAATTACGTAACAAAAAATTATCAATTGTTGAACAAGTGTTAGGCTATGTGTTTTTAGGTCTATTAGTTGTTTATGTCATCTTATTTGCGTTTGGCAAATTCATGTTTGGATCAAATAACGCTTTCTATCGTAGCCTTAACTTATTCTCAGGAGCGGGTGATCCAATCATTATTGTGAGAATTATTAGTTATACCTTCTTTGTATTTGGTATTAGCTATGTTCTTAGAATATTACTCAAGTTATTATTACCTTTCTTAAAGAAAACCAAAGGTTTAATGACTATTCTTATTTCTGTAATTAAATACTCCGCCTTATTAGTGTGGTTATTCTTTGTCTTATCAAGTTTTGGTGTTGATACCACAGTGATTTTAGCAGGTATCGGCATTGTTTCCTTAATTGTTGGCTTAGCCATTCAACCATTATTAAGCGATATCATCGCTGGCTTATTCATCGTCTTTGAAGATGTCTTTAATGTGGGTGATATCATCGTCGCTGATGGCTTTAGAGGCACAGTTAAAGAAATCGGTATGAGACACACTCAAATTGAAGATGCTGGTGGCAATATTAAAGTCATCAATAACTCTGATGTCAGAGCGTTAGTGAATATGACAAATCAACTCTCTATTGCAGTAGTAGATATGTCCATTGAATACGGTGAATCCCTTGAAAGAGTGGAAGCCATCATTGCAGAAAACCTTCCAAAGATTAAAGAAGCTATTCCAGAAATCGTTGAAGGACCATTTTATAAAGGTGTTTCTGAATTAAGCGATTCTTCTGTTGATTTAAAATTCATCGCTAAATGTGAAGAAACCGCGAAATATCAAGTGGAAAGAGATTTGAAGAGACAATTCAAACTCCTCTTTGATCAAAACAATATCAATATTCCATTCCCACAAGTGGTGGTTAATAAACCAGTGACTTTTGAAGAAGCCACTAAGAAAGAAAAGAAAGCCGCGCAAGCCTTTGTAGAAGAACAAAAAGAAGCCGGTCAAGGTGTTGAAGAAGTCAATAAACTTTAATCTTTATGGATTTAGAGAAAAACGTTTTAGATATCGTTAATGAAGAAGGTCATTTTGACTTGGATGAAGAGAATGATCTTAGTCAAGGTCACGAATCCTTTCAAGAAGGAGAGGAACGTTTTTCTATTGATGAAATAAATATCAAAAATCCGGAAGAAAATGATTTATCAAGTCATCAAAATAATAAAAAACACAACGAAAATAAAGACACGTCTAAACTAAGTCATGCCTTCAGTGGTGTTCTTTCTGTACCCGCGATCGCTATAACTCTAGTGGGTTCTATTGCCATCATTGGTACTACCTCAGGATTCATTCCTTCTCTTAGTGATAGCCACGTTTCTTTATTCTTATCAAGAAGTACAGAACTTGGTTTTGAAGTTAGTAAGAGTTCTAGTAAAACACTTTTGTTATATCTTCATAATGAAGAGTACGGCGTTGATGAACAAATCACTTTAAGAGACGCTTTTGTCTTTACTGATTTAATGCCTAGTACTGTCTATGATTTAGAAGTTTATGAAATAAACGATAATCAAAGCAAAAGAGTGTACGCTGCTAACTATCTCACTAAAGAAAGAGATAACTATGCAGCGCTTGTGAGATATTCAGATATCCAAGATGATCAATTAACTCTTGATGTGAGATATGAAGGAAATAACATCGATTATGTCACTGTGAAAGTATTAGGAGATAACAATAAAACCATTCTTACATATGAAGGTTCTCCTAAAAACGAATTCACTGTTAACGTTAATGGTTACACTAATGTGACATGCAAAGTGTCCATCAACGGTGAAATGACTCACTTTGAACAAATAATCAATCCAGATGATGGCTATACTCCAACTCCAGTGGGTGACTGGATTTCAGATGCAGATAATCACTGGCATGAAGTGGATGGAGCAATCCAAGATTTAGAAGCTCATGACTTTGTAGAAAACATTGTCGTTGAACCAACGTTTGAAGAAAAAGGTACCGCTAAAGGTATTTGTTCAGTATGTGGTTATGAAAGTGAAGAATATGAAGTTCCTCAAAAAGCTCATAACTATGATACTACTTGGTCAAAAGATGAAACACATCACTGGCACGCCTGCACTGATGTTGGTTATGAAGATTTAAAGAGTGATTATGAAGAACATAACTTTGAAGAACAAGACCGTAGAGAAGCGACATATTCAAGTGATGGCTATATCTACTATGTCTGTTCAGGATGTGGTGAAACAAAGAATGAAGTCATTCCTCAATTAGAACATACATTCGCTGATGATTGGACATATAACTCATGGCAGCACTGGCATGCTTGTTTAGATGATGGCTATGAAGATGTTAAAGGTAGTGCAGAAGACCATAACTACAATACATCTGGTATTTGTTCATGTGGTTATCAATACTTCCAATATGAAATGGATGATACATTAGGTGGTTATAAAATCACTGGTAAAGACACTGATTCTAACTTTGACTTTAGTAATATCGTCTTCCCAAGTGAATACGATGAAAAACCAGTGGTTGATGTCGTCACTAAGATATTCCCGAATGGTGGTGTGACTAGTGCGACTATTCCAAATAGTTTCAAACACATTAGTGACACTGCTTTCTATGCCTGTAGTGAGATGGAATCAATCACTTTGCCATTCGTTGGTAGTAGCGTAAATAATGATACCGTGTCCGCTGAATCATTCTTTGGCTGGATATTTGGTACCTCTGGTTATGGTGGTTCTGCCTATTGGGTTAATATGACTACTTATGGTGGGGCGAGAACACTAATTCCTCAATCATTAGTGACCATCAATATCACTGGTGGAGAAATTTTAGACCACGCTTTAAGAGGTTTGATTTACGTGAAGAATATTAATATCACTGGTGTTTCATCCATTGGTGAATATGCTTTCGCGGATTATATTGATGGCACTAATAAACGCCTTGAATCAATATCAATCGATAACAGTGTGACATTTATCGGTGACTATGCTTTTGCAAATAACCCATTAGAAACATTGACCTTCCTAGGTACAAAAGCGGAATGGGAAGATTTAGATTTCGGTGAAAACTGGAACACTGATTCTTCATTAACCGCGGTTCAATGTTCTGACGAACTCATCACTTTATAGTGCATACGTGAGTGTGGCACTTTTGTGACATGCGCTCGTTTAATATATACCCACGTAAGAAGCGGAGGTCTATTTTATGGGAATGATTGGAATTAGCACACTTCTTGGTTGTATCGGTGTTGCCTTATTAACAGGCATTGTTACTTTTTTCTTCACTAATAAAAAGAAAAGTAGCAAATAAAATAAGCTTTAGATTTTAAAAAAGCAAAGGAAGTACAAAAGGTACGATAACTTGCTTTTTTGTTTGAGAAGCAAATTTGATAAAATTGAGATATGGAGATATTTAAAAGTTACTTATTACAAAACTGGGCACTAATCTTGGTCCTCATTGCGTTTGTAATCGTGTTAATGATTACAGTGTTTTTAGATCGCGCGACCATTATCCGTATGTATGTTCTAATCGCAGCGGTATTTCTTTTATCTATCATCGTCTTTACTGAATTCTATTTAGCAGATATCAATAAATACCATGACGTTAGAGAAGTGATGATGGCGATTAGGTATAGCGCCACTCCAGTTATCATCTCTTTGATCCTCTTTGCGTTAGTCAAAAGAACAAAGTGGTATGTTACTATTCCTGCTATCTTACTAACTGTTATTAATATCATTTCCATATTCACGGGTATCGTCTTTAGTGTTGATGATGCTGGTGAACTACAAAGAGGAGCATTAGGCTACTTACCATATATTGTTGTGGGTTTATATAGTGTTGCCCTAGTGTTCATGCTCATCTATAGAAGCAATAAACAAATCACAGAAATCATTCCTATCTGCTTTTTAGCGTTCGCTTTTGCCTCTGGTATCATCTTTCCATTCGTGTTTGGTAAAGAGTATTCCAAGATCTTCTGCACAACAATCGCTATTTCGCTATTCGTATATTATGTGTTCCAAATCTTACAGCTAACTAAAAAAGATGCCTTAACAGGCTTATTAAATAGACAAGCCTATTACGCTGCTACTAGAACTTCTAGAGAAATCTCTGCGTTATTATCTATTGATATGAACGGCTTAAAAGTCATTAATGATACAGGTGGCCATCACGCCGGCGATGTCGCCTTAGAAACTTTAGCGAACTGCTTCTTTAAAGCGGCCCATTCTAATATGCAAGTCTACCGTTTAGGTGGGGATGAATTCGTCATCCTTTGTAAGAAAACTAGTGAAGGTGAATTACATGCCTTATTAGAAAGAATTGAAAAGAATGTTTCTGAAACTAAATATAGTTGTTCCATTGGTTATAGTTATAACGCTGATGGCAATAAAACCATTGAACAAATGGTTAAAGAATCAGATGAAATGATGTATCAAAATAAAGCGAAATATTATCAAAATAAAGGAATTGATAGGAGAGGAAATAAATATGAAAAGTAATCTTTTAAAAATCGCTCTTTTAGGATTGGTTTCTCTTTCAATAGTGGGCTGTGGTTCTGGTAAAAAGGAAGAACCCATCACTAACAAAGATGAATCCACAATTATCAAAGATGCCACAAGCACAGATGGATTTTTAAAGAATGAAGACTATAAGTCCATCGCTTATGCCTACATCTATAACATCAAAGAAGGCTTAAAATCCTACGAATCAGAGACAAAAGGTACAGTGAAAGCCAAAGTCTTATTCATCAATTACGATATCAAATATGAAAGTGTCACTAATAAGTTAGGCAGTAAGTTCTATTCCAAAGACAATTCCACTTCCGCATTAATGAATATCAAAAACGAATTCTACATGATGGATAAGGAAAAGATTTTAGTCAGTAAAGACTTGAAGAAATATAGCGTCTATACCGCTGAAGATTATCACAAGGTTTCCTATACACCAGATCAATATACCATCATGGGTTATGTCTTTAATGATCAATCAATTTAAAGGTGATATCATTTCTATCAAATACACACTAGATAACGAATTAGCCACTCACCTTGTTAAAGTTGATCTTAAGAGTAGTGGTGGTCTCACCTCATATCCTGCTTTTAAGAACATTGAAATTACTTTATCAATGAAAAGAGACTTCACTCCTGTCTCCTATTCCATTAATGCTTTATATAATGCCTCTAAACCAATTATTGGTTCAGCAGATGTCAGACAACAAGGTGAAACAACCTTCTCTAAAGTTAATGAATCCATCGTTATTCCTAACGAAGCATTCTTATTAGAACAAATCGGTGCGAAGGCTAGTGAAATTATCATCGATGACGGAGAAAGAACAGTCAAAGACGAATTACTAGATGCCACTAAGAGATTAGATTTCGCTAAAGGCGTGAATATCGCTGGTGGATTAACACTCAATCTTCAAGGTACTGAAATCACCGCCAATATCGAAGCTGATGTCGCGTTTGATACAGCCAAATTAGAAAGTGAAAAACTCTATAAGGTGTTATCTTTATACGCCAAATTAGAAACCGATGAAATGTTTGGTACCTTACTTAGTCTCGTTAGCATGGTTGCGGGTGATAAACTCGGTCCTGCCGCTGAAATCTTAGAAGGTTTCAAGAGTGCTGAAGTCATCTACGATGAAGATGGTTCTTTAATCCTCATCCCAACTAATATTGAAGATCAAACAGTCGCTGTTGCTAAAGTTAAATTAACAGATATCTTAGACCTTCTTTTGAAGAAGATTAATCTTTATAACTTAGTGACAGGCGCTAATAGTGATGTTTTCACATTTGAAAAGATTCCAGGCAAGGATGAAAAGAACTATGAAGTGGAAATCAAACTTAATGAAGATACAGTTAAATCCATTAAATATGGCATTGATTCATTCTTTTCTCAACCTGATTACGCTATCGTTAAAGCACTCATCAACTATCAAGACTTTGATTCATTAAAGATTGTCGTTGGTATTAAAGATGATGTTACTGATTCTCTTGATGTGAAATTCAACTATAAGACCGTTCCATCAGAAGAATTTCCTGAAGGAGAAGTTATCTCTTTAATCACTCTCCATTTAAACGCTGTTGGTAGTTATGAATTTGATTACGCTACTCATATTGAAGAGGCTAATGCCATCTATGAAGCATATCAAAATGCTTTACCATTAAAAGCAAGACTTAAAGAATTACTCGCTAATATTTATCCAAGTCATGCATATTTGAAAAACTTAGATAAAGCGATGGAAGAATATAATGCACTAAGTGATCAAGATAAAGCCTTTATGGGTCGTGATATTGAAAAGAATGCTGAAAGAGCGAAGAACAGAGTTAATGCTGTTTTGGCCTTCATAAACGGCTATAAGAAATACGACTTAAATAACTTATCTAACCAAGATATCCTCGAATTAGCGAAACTCTATCGCGCTGAAAACATGGACTCCGTTTTGCTCAGAGGTGAAATCAGTGAAGAAGATTACAATGTCGTTAGTTCTTTATCCGACAAAGTTAACTACAGTGCTTTAGAAAACGCCGCTAGTAAGATCCATGGGGAAAACGAAAATGCTTGGGGATTAAGCGCTCAAGAAGTTAAAGACATTAAATTAATTCTTGATATCGCTAAATACGAAACCAGCATGCAAGGATCAATCGTCCTTAAATTAATGCTTGGTGGTAGTGATGTTACTGATTTTGATGTCTTAAAAACTAAGATTGATAATCTTTATAACAACTTATAAGTGCTATAATAATTTTGCAAAAAGGAGTTTATATTATGTTTAAAAAATTAATTGCAGAATTTTTTGCGACTTTCATTTTGGTCCTTGTTGGCTGTGGTGTTGCCATTGGTGTTGGCTGCGCTGATAGTGGTGGTATCGTTGCTACTGCAGCAGCGTTTGGCTTATCCATCGTGATCTTAGCCTATTCATTTGGCCAAATATCTGGTGGTCACGCTAACCCAGCCGTTTCATTAGCAATGGCTATTAGAGGCGATATTACATGGAAAGAATTTGGTTTCTATTGTTTAGCCCAAGTCTTAGGTGCTTTCACCGCTAGTGGTCTTTTAGCCTTTATTTTCTGGGGTGTTAAAGCAACTGGCTCAAATAGTTTACAAGGCATCATGAACATTCTTGGCAATACCGAAGTTAATTTCTCTGATGTCACATTTGGTTTAGTTGCAGAAATCGTTCTTACCTTCATTTTCATCTTCGTCATTCTTGGTGTTACAAACAAGAAAGAATGGGGTGGTGTAGCGGGTATCGTTATTGGCTTAGCGTTATTTGGTGTTCACCTTGTCGGTATTCCGTTAACTGGTACATCTGTTAACCCTGCTAGAGCCTTATCTGCTTTAGTCCTCCATATGTTCAATGGTAGTGATGTTCTTAAAATGGATGTCATGACAATGATCTCAGTTATCCTTGGTCCATTCATCGGTGCGTATTTAGCCGCTGTTTTATGGAAAGGCTTAAAAGTTAACAAAAAAGAAGTTGAAGCTGAATAACTAATTCAGAACATATTCAGCAAAGAAAGGACGAGCAGCTCAGTTGCTCGCTTTCTTTTGCTTTAATAAATCGTAGATATGTTCTACTGCGAAGTGAATCTTAGTGATTTGTTTTGGTTTATTAAGTGGGAATATAAAGTAAGTATCTTTATTGTCCGCTAATTCAATCATTGCGCCTCTATTTAGATAATCATATTCAATATGTATCGCATAACTTTGTAGTGATGAACGCTTGAATATAAAGTCATTATCTGTGCCTTTAACTATGAATCCTTCATTAATATCATGAGTCATGTGGTAGTGGCCTTCTTGAGGGACAAAACCAATGCCTGCCCCTAATAGTTTTTCCACTCTCACATCATCATCGAAGTGGTACGTGCCATTAATAACTTCTTCTTTGACGCATTTCTTTTCCCACTTATACCATTTGCTTGGATAATCGTAAATAGTGTCTCCATTAGTGCATTTCAAATGCCCATTTTCTAAATAATCATAAGTAATACCACAGTGATTACATTTTAAGAAGTGGCCTTCACTAGACATTTCAAATTCCGTGCCACAGTGTGGACACTTATAAAGTATTCTTTCTAAACCGACTGCTCTATTCTCATATTTAATAAGAATGTTTTTATTTTCCATCCATTCTTCTTCGGAGTTATAGAACTTGCTTTCAATCTTTTCTTGGATTTCTTCTGCACTTAGTGATTTAACATCTTCTTTACTAATAATAGTTTCTATTTCATTAATAATAGGCCTTATCTTACGAACTTTATGATCACTCCACTGTGGACAATATAAATAATTACCGTGTTCTCTATTTAATACCACTGGAACATTAGCCATTTTGGCAAATCTTCCAATACTCTTATCAAATCTTTCGGTTTCACCCATAAATGAATATCTAGCTTCTGGATAGATAACTAAAATCTTTTTCTTTTTCAGTACTTCTAAATATCTCATCGCACCCTTTGGGTCATTAGTGAACTTCCTTTTAGCGAGAACACCAATTCTTCTAAAGATAAAGAATCTTGGAATAAACTCCTCAACAGTGCTAATCCAATAAACCTTATGTGGGAACGTTAGGCATAATGCCATATAAAAATCTAGCATTGATGCATGTGTCGATATCAATATATAAGGTGGTTTTGGTAACTTATTCAGTTTCTTAATCTTCGCTCTATTTTTAAGCTTGTTAACCAAACCAATAATCCAAATAACAATATAAAAAATCAACCAAGTACGATGATATGGTAAATCAGGGTCTATTTGAGGATACTTTTTCTCTTTCATTATATTTATTATATTCTCTAATAAGGATATATGCTTATTCTTGCTTATTAAGGTACTTTTTTATATAATAAAAGAAGATAAAGCAATCAAGGATATTACTATATAAGACCTTTTTTGCTGCACACATAAAGGAGATACTAAAATGGGATTATTTGACAAAATTAAGGGCATTTTAAAAGGTCCTGAAGAGACCCCAGAACAAAAAGCGAAAAAAGAAGAAGAAAAAGCAAGACGAGAGGAATTAAACAGATTAAATCCGCGTGGTAAGGATTTAGCGTGGTTCGCTTCTGAAGACGGCTTAGCCGCATTCAAAGAATACACAACTCCACAGAACTATTTGTTAGAAGAAAACCTCAAAAAAGAAGCAGATGCTAAAGAATATTCTGTTGATATAATAGCGAAAGTTAAGTATCCAGATGCAAGGCTACCATACACCTATTTCAAGAGTTTGGTTGAGGGCATTAAAGTTCAACCATTACAATATGTTGGACCAATTGAAGCGCTTGTTGCTATTTTATCCATTCAAGCAAGGACATTCTACTTAGATGAAGACGGAGAACCTCATCAAAAGGATACATATTTACCACCAGAAGTAATTGTTTCTGTCGAAAAGAATCCAGCTTTGAATTACGTCGCTAATTTTAACTGTTTTGAATTGAAAGATGATGCTCTTGGCAGTTGGGAAGATAAATGGCACGCGTACCGCTCTATTATTAATTTCCTAGGAGCAGTTGCTATTGTTGATCCGGATTACATTTCCAAAAACCAATGGATTTTTGCAAAAGAAACATATTTTAACGATCTAGGTGTCGTTAGAAAACACAAAGCTTTTTTGAAGAAATGCATTGAGTTAAGCACAATCAAGGATATCTTTGAACACGAGCTTCAAGGATTAGAATAATACTTAACAACAGGAGGGTTATCTATGTTAGACGGATTTTCATCTTATGAAGGCTCTGCCGTTCTTTGGGAAGTGCATTACGTTGGCGGTACAACATTTGTTCACGCGACCAGCGAATCTATTGCTTTACAAAGATTCATGGCAAAGTATCCAAATAGAACTGTTATAAAAATAGTTCGTAAATAGTAATAGCAAACCATTTTTAGGCTCCTTTCTAAGGGGCCTTTTTTATGAAATACGTACTATTCTTTGGACGGCAATGGTGCACTACAATAAAAGTCTAGAATGTATCAATGTTTACTATTTGTAAAGTTCCTTACATTAATTAAGTCGTTCTTATTGCTTTATTTATAAGGATAATATATTATCAAGTTTGGAAACTGAGTATAGAGCCATGTTATGGTTGGCTCGTCTCTACGCAACTCCAATTATGTTGCACTACTCATTAAACACAGTTTTTAGTGGGTATGAAGTAGGGCTTTATACCCGTTTCAATAAAAGGGGAGATAAATATGAAAAAATTCTTCAAAAAAATTGTCGGTGCTACCCTTGGTTTTGCTATGGCTATAGGGGTGGGCTTTGAGATTGTTAACGGCGCTGCGGCAACAAGAGTTAATGCTGCTGCCGGTGACGAAATAAGTTCCATTAATGACATCGTTAGTGGTGGCGATTATTACATTAAAGGAATAAGAACTGATAGCACAGTTGAATATTTAACATTTACTGACAGCACTGGAAGTCAAAGCGGAACAAGCGCTGTCTCCGTATCTGGAGCCATTAAGTTGACTTTTACTGCAGTAACAGGAGGATATAACATTTCTACTCCAAGCGGTAATTACATAGCTCCTGGAACTTCGAACGGAAAGATTAATGTATCTGCGAATCCTATTCTTGTTTCTGCATCTAATCAGTCAAACAAAATTAGATTATCAATCACCAGTGGTAGTAACACATGGTCTATTCAAAAGAATAAAACAGCCGCAAATTTCGGCGGATATAAAAACACTCAAAATGATATCACTCTTATTGAGGCTGAAGGTTCTGGCGGAGGCTCTGGCAGCAGTTCAAGCTCCAGTTCTAGCAGTAGCTCTAGTAGTAGTTCCCTAACTCCTACAACTTACACAGTTACATATCACGAAACCAACAAAACATCTGGTTCTGCTCCTTCTGACAGCAATAATTATGAAACTGGTAGTTTAGTCACAGTTTTAGGTAATACAGGATTGTTAGCGAGAACTGGTTACACATGGTCAGGCTGGTCGTTAAACGAAGACGGTAGCGGAACAGCTTATGGTCCTGCTCCATATACAACAACTTACACAGTTGCTTCTAGTGACATCAATTTCTATCCAATTTGGACAGAAAACGTTGTTTCTGGAACATTTAACAAATGGACAGGAGAGTTGATTGACGGAGAATATATTTTAACTTATGGTAACGTCGCAATGGGAAACACAGTTGTTAGTAGTAAAATTCAAAATTCCTCATTAAGTTTTACTTCTGGAGCAGCATCTATCTCAAACCCTATTGCAAGCGCCGTTTATCAAATCGAGTCAGTTGATGTTTCTGGAACCACCTATTGGACTTTGCAAAACGTTGGAAATGAAAAATATGTTCAGGGTGCTACAAGTGGTACAAACATGACTTTCTCAAACAATGCAAATAACGATACAAATAAATATAAAGTTACCATTAGCAATAATACTTACAATTTCTTATGTAAGGCAACTGAAGGCGAAGGTACCAAGAGATATATCAGATCATATAATGGTGTTTGGGGCTCATACGCTTCTAGTAATGGTGGTCCTTTAACGCTTTATAAAAAATACGTAGCTTATACTATCCAATATGATGCAAATGGTGGTAGTGGAACAATGGACAACAGCGAAAACACCGTTGCATCCTGCACATTCACCGCTCCTAGCGGACAAGAATTTGATCATTGGAATACTGCGCCAGATGGTAGTGGCGCATCATACAATCCAGGACAATTAGTCGCATCATCTTGTACCTTGTATGCAATTTGGAGAAATCTAGTTCCACAAGTAACAATTGATAAAGATACAGTCAATTTAACCATTGGCGGTTCTTCTGATACAGTTGTTGCAACAACAACAAATATTACTAATGCAACATTTAGTTGGGCTCGCTTATCCGGTGATGATTGCGTTTCTTTAACAAATGCAAATACCAACACTGTGACAATTGCTGTAGCAAACGAAACAACAAGAGTCTCTCGCTGTGTAGTTCGTCTAACTGTTAATGGCAAATTAGGAGAAAATGACATTACTCCTATTATCAAAGATGTTGATGTTAAGATTACAAGAACGTCAACAGCCGGAGCACCATTTACGGTCGCTGAAGCAAGAAAAGCAATTGATATTTTATCTACAATCAGCGGTGCTTATGTTACCGGAATTGTTTCTCAAGTAGATTCATACAATTCAACATACCACTCAATCACATATTGGATTAGTGATGATGGCACAACAACAAATCAACTTGAAGTTTATGGTGGTCTTAATGTCGACGGAGGACAATTCTCTGCGAAAGAAGACTTGGGTACTGGTGCAACTGTTGTTGTAACTGGTAATCTAAAACTTTATAACACAACATATGAATTTGAAGCCAACAATCAACTAGTATCATATAGTCCTTTGGCAAAACATACAGTCTCATTTGTAACCAATGGTGGTAGTGCTGTTGAATCTCAAGAAGTTGTTGAAGGTCAAACAGCCGTTGAACCAGCCAATCCAACCAAACAATCCGATGATAGCTATAATTATACTTTTGGTGGGTGGTACGATAATGAAGGGTTAACAGGCGAAGCATATGATTTTGACACACCAGTTATGGCTGATTTGACTTTGTTTGCAAAATGGAATGCAACCCCATTAACAGCAAAGCAAGCCGTTGAGAACTTAACAACTAGATCAACATTATCCTACAATTATTCAAAAACCGAAAATATTCTTTCAGACACCCTCGACAATGAATTCTCAGGAGTTTCTGGTACTTCCTACACCTCTTGGGCAAATAACGGTAATGAATCAGGCGTTACTTATTCTGGCCAATCTGCCGGCGGCACTAATGAATCAGGTGCAGCAATTCAATTGAGAAGCAGCAATAGTAACTCTGGTATCGTTGTGACGTCGAATTCAAACAATTATATAGTCAAGAGAATTACAATTGAATGGAACACAACTTCCGCTGATGAACGTGTTGTTGATGTCTATGGTAAGAACACAGCCTATTCAGCACCAACTGATTTATATAACAATTCTAATAAAGGCGCATCTATTTGCTCATTTACATGTAGTGAAAGAAATGAACAAAATAAAGAAACATTTGAAGTTGGTACTTCATACAAATTCATTGGTATTAGATCTAACTCAGGTGCCTTATACATTGAATCTTTAGAAATTGAGTGGGAAGCTCCAGCTTCTTACACATACTCCAGCACCAAAATTAGATTCAGTGGTTTCATCAGTTCCACACTTTGGAATAGATTAGAATCTGAATCAAACATCGTTGGATATGGTATTATGTTCTCAACTGTTGATTACCTAACGGTCCAAGGAAAAACATTAGACCAATACTACAACACAGCTGATCAATCCAACGTTTATAAGTTCACAACAGATGTTCTAAACGCCGATGCACATCCTGCTGAAGCAAGCGATGGACAAAAAGGCGAATTAACCGGAACATATTATATTTGGAATCTTGTTAAATCTGTTCCAACAGCAGACTTAACAACACCTTTCTCAGCAATGGCCTTCATTATCACCGAAGACGACGGAGTGGTATTCTTTAATGGAATTGACGCTTCTGCCAAGAGCCTTGCTGGTGACTTGATTCAAAGCGGTGCACGTTCAGAGGGCGAATACGAAGGTTCCTTATATAACTTAGCTCACTTACAATAAGGAGATTGTTTATGAAAAAAGAATTTGAAAATCCAGAATTAATTATCATCTTATTCACAAACGAGGACATTATTACAAGTTCTGGTGAACCAGAAGATACAACTGGTGATGAATATAATGTCTAATAGTTATTCGCTATTTTAAGGACGATTAAGATTAAGGCGGGCTTTTGCTCGCCTTTTATTGTGAAAAGTTTACTAATTTGTCTATATTGTTAAGCAAATGTTATTTGCTAAATTAGTAAGGATAATATATTATCAATGCTGACACATTTAATAACATGAAAAACAAATTATTTAAAATAATTACTTTAGTTACTACCTTTGCAGTTGGTATCACTTTAGCGGTCAATCACAATGTTAATCCTGTAAAAGCAGAAACAGTGACATATGATTTTAACTATGATCCATATACCTATAGTGGTTCTTTCTACAGTGATAAGGAAATTGATTTTGACGCTACCGGTGGTATGAATGGTGAACTTAGAACAACATTAAGGAGCAAACTCACACCTGAAGCATTCTATACATATTACAAGCAAGGTGAAACCCATCTAGCAACACAATTACAATATTGTGACGAAGATCCAACTAATAAGAATAATATGGTGTATTTCTATACACGTGATTCAGTGGCGAAGAACCCTGCTACAACATGGAATAGAGAGCACGTCTGGTGTCAATCTCGTTCTAATGGTAACTGGGGTACTGATGAAGGCGGTGTTGACTTATTACACTTAAGACCAACATACAATGTCGCTAATAGTACAAGAAATAACTTCCCATATGGTGATACCAATCATACCAATCCAAAAACAACAGAAGGTTGCTTCTATGGCTATTTAGTAAATGGTTATTTTGAACCATTAGATTGTGTTAAAGGTGATGTCGCTAGAATCATCATGTATGTTTGGACAATCTATGATGGTTATAAGAACTATAATTCTCTTTCTATTCCAAACATTATTAGAGACTATGACACATTGCTTAGATGGCACACATTAGATAAACCGGATGTTTTAGAGGGTAATAGAAACGATTACGTTCAAACATCTAGGCAAAAGAATAGAAACCCATTCGTTGACCATCCTGAATACGCTTGGAAAATCTTTGGCGATTCAGCATCCGCTGATGTGAAAAACCGCTGCAAACAAACATA
>CADCCA010000019.1 GCA_902799855.1 uncultured Erysipelotrichaceae bacterium
CACTTGCCACAAATAGCACGAAATATACGACAACTCTTAAATCTTCATCAAAAGGTTGTGTTGTCTATAGTTCATTAGGTACAGCAACTCTCAGTTAATTGAAATAGACAAACAAGCAGGAAAGGTTACTTCGGTAGCCTTTTTTGTTTCAAATAATATAAATAATACTATAAAAGAAAGAGAGCGAGCGCGCCTCCATATAGGCACATTTAGGCGTACTCACGTGTATATAAATAAAAATAATGAAAATATTGACAAAAAAACTTTATTTTTTCGTATAAAAAACAATTAAATAAAAGAATATTAAAAAATTAAATAACTTTGTTATTTATAAAAATATTTAAAAAATTTTTAAAAAAAGTGTTGCAATAAAAATTAAATAAGCGCATACTAGAATAACCCACCCGGGAAACCGAGTGAGTGAGACACTAAGAATTGATAGATTCTTAGTATCTCAAGACCAGGTAAGACAGTCAGCGTAGGAAGCTAAGTTGATAACGCGTCTTCTAGGATCAAAGAAAAAGCCTAGATTAATGATTGCACTGGCAGGTTGAAGCAATTCAACCAAGGCGAATCCTCCCTGTTCCAGTGGTTGCTGAATTAGAGTTTGACAGCGTAAATCCACCGCCCGACACGATCGAAGAGGATGATGAAGGCTAATAACCCATCAACTCCCCACATTCAGGCTAAAGCAACTCAAAACCTGAAATAAGTTAACTGGTCAGTAATGGCACAGATAGCAAATGGGCGAAAACTTAGCCTTAAAAGTAAGACGATCACCACTAAAACGACGTTGATAGTAAGGCTCTGGGATTAAAGCTCCCAGTCAATGATCGCAAAAGGCTGGAAATCCTTCGGGAAATCCAAACGGCAAACCTCACTGTTTCAGAAGCTGCTGAGTTAGAGTATGACAGCATAAGACTTCCGCCGGACACAAAGACGAAGAGGGAAAAACACAATCCAGTTATGCAAAACATAACGGAAAAGCCTAAATCACATTATTCAACTCAAAGTGTGATGATAACGGAAGAACCCAGAATGGAAATTCCGCGAAGAAACGGCCTAAAGAACTTAAGACTAGATAAGTCAACCAGCTCCTCTAAGCTGATACGGGAGCATCTAAGGATTAAAGAGCCGTAGTTAACTGGTTGCACTAGCAAATGCCATTAGAAATAGTGGTAATCGGTACGACCCCACCTGGCTAGCAATAGCCACCGGCATCTGCGTTCAAGCTTGGCAGAGTAAACCCGGCACCGGACATGACGAAGAGGGTAACAGTCCTAAAGTAAACAACTTAGGAAAGCTGGCCATCAATGCGCTAATCAGTTCAAAACGCATTGTAAGAAAGAAGCATCACCAGCGAATGCAGCTTAACTTGGGTATCGATAAGGTTTAAGCCTTATAATTCGGGTACCACGGTTACAAAAAAGGAAGCGGAATTGTCCGCTTCTTTTTTTGTCCTCAAACAGATCAAATTAAGTTGATAATGTTAAATATAATAGACATTAAATCTGTTTTTTGTATGATATAGATATGGAAAGCAAGTTTGAAATTGGTAGAAAAATAAAAAATAAAAGACTAGAACTTAATTTAAGAATGGATGATGTAGCTAAAAGAGTAGGCATTACTAGATCTACTTTGTGGTCTGTTGAAAATGGTAGTGGAAATTATACAATAGACACTCTTCTTAAGTTGTTGAATATTTTAGATATGTCTATGGGCATTGATTCACAAAATTCAGGAACTAGGAAAAGGGCCACTAGAAAAAATAGTGCCTTAGATAAAAAAATAAACAGATTCATAGTCATGTGCGTAGAACAATATGCTTCTAGCGTTAACAAAGGTAGTGGAGCTATTTATTGTGAGCTAGTTAAATCTGGAATTATTGATGAATTAAAAGATGATTATGAAGATATGCACGGCATGTCCACATCTTCGATAAATGAATATATCAGCAAAAGATTATCAGGAGGTGCGGCATGATTCTGTATCATGGTTCAGAAGTGGAAGTTAAAATCCAATAATTATCAAAATTATCAAGAGTTATGAGGCCAAATAATGGAGCACGTGCTTGCTAAAACAATTCTTATATCACAAACCATTGAACTTATCGCAAAGAAATATAAGTTGAGCATAGAAGAGGCTAGGAATCAATTTTATCAATCAGAAGTTGTGGAAATGTTAGATGATGATGAAACCGGTCTTTATGGTGAATCTGCTTTATATCTGCTATCACTTTTTGAAAAGCATAACAAATACGTGCAACAAAAAACGACCACCCGATAACAACGAGTGGTCGTTATTTCTTGATAAGAGCATTATGCTCTAGCAATTCTGAAGCGATTGTAGTAATCATAGACGTAAGCAACATCATGTTTGTTCCCATCAATGAAATATTCTTCATTGACTTTAAGATTAACTAGATAGTGTTCATCGTAGTAACGGAAGATGTAATCAATTGCTTCATCTCTAGACTTGAATACACGTCTGAATTTGATGTATTCACCTTCTACTACAGCTTCTAAAGTGTACTTATTCATTTCAGAATACCTCTTTTCTATAGCCTTTTAACGTCATGCTTGGGACGAGGTATTCCTCTATGAAGATTACTATATTAGTCTTTTTTAAATATTAGTCAATACTTTTAATAAATAATTTTGATTATTTGTTAATTTAATTAGTAATGTTGTTATAATAGTAAGGAACGAATTAGGTTTTATTAAAAGTTTTATGAAGAAAAAAGTCGTAATTATTGGTGCAGGTCCTGCTGGTCTTAGCACTGCCTATGAATTATCCAAAAGTGATGAATTTGATATTACTGTTTTAGAATTAGAAAAATTCGTTGGTGGTATTTCTAGAACCGCAGAATATAACGGTAATCGTATGGATGTTGGTGGTCACCGTTTCTTCACTAAAGTCGATAGAGTGAGTGACTTATGGCATGAAATCATGCCTTTACAAGGTGAACCAAGCTTAGATGACATCTTATTAAATAGAAAAATCGAATTAACTGAAGGCGGTCCTGATCCAGAAAAAGAAGACCGCGTGATGCTAAAAAGAAATAGAATCTCCCGTATTTACTTTATTAAAAAGTTCTTTGATTACCCAATTTCTATGAAAGCTAGAACTTTCATCAATATGGGCTTTTGGAGAACAATGAAATCCGGATTCGGTTATATCGGTAGTTGCATTCATAAAAGAAAAGAAAAATCATTAGAAGACTTCTATATCAATAGATTTGGTAAACCTTTATATCAATTATTCTTTGAAAGTTATACCGAAAAGTTATGGGGTGTCCATCCAAGCAAATTAAGCGCGGATTGGGGCGCACAACGCGTCAAAGGCTTATCTTTATTTAAAGCGTTTGTCTCTGCCATCACCAAACCATTTAAAAAGAAGAGCAAAAAGGTTGAAACATCATTAATTAGCCAATTTGAGTACCCAAAATACGGTCCAGGGCAATTATATACACTTCTCGCCGAATCTCTTGTTAAAAAGGGTGTAAACATAGTTTATGAGGCTGAAGTTAACAAATTAGTGGTGGGAGAAAATAACCAAATCACTAAAGTGGTATGTAAAAACGGTCAAGAATACGATGCTGATTACTTTGTCTCCTCTATGCCAATTAAAGATCTCTTCCTAGCGATAGGAGAAGATAAGGTTAGTAAAGAAGCCTATGATACCGCGGTTAATTTACCATATCGTGACTTTATTACCGTCGGTTTACTCTTAGATAAATTAAAAATCAAGAATAAGACTAAAATCCCAACATTAAATAATATCGTTCCAGATACTTGGATTTATGTTCAAGAAAGAGATGTTACTATGGGACGTATGCAATTATTTAATAACTGGTCCCCATATATGGTTAAAGATCCAGAACATACTGTCTGGATGGGTTTAGAATATTTCTGCTCTGAAGGTGACCAAATGTGGGAATCAAGTGATGAAGACTTCATCAATATGGCCATTGAAGAAATGATTAAGATGGGCATTATTGAATCTAAAGAAAATGTCTTAGATTCCACTAGATTAAGAGTAAAGAAAGCCTATCCTGCCTATTTTGGTAGTTATGATAACTTCCATTTAGTAAGAGAAGAGTTAGACAAGATTCCTAACTTATACTGCGTTGGTAGAAACGGTCAACACCGCTACAACAATATGGATCACTCCATGTTAACCGGTCTATTAGCCGCGGACTATATTAAAGAAAACCGCACAGAAAAAGACGCTCTTTGGGAAGTGAATACCGAAAAGGAATATCACGAAACTAAAGAAGAAAAGAAAGAAAACTAATACATTGTTAAGTAGAAACAAGCGCTACTAGCGATAAACATTAATCCTAATGAACAAACGACGATTGAGAAGTATTTCTTCCAATCGTTTTCTTTTGTGAACTTATCCGCTGCAAGAGTGTCTAAAATCATAAAGCCCACAATAATTGGGACAACATATCTAAAGTCCATCGTGCAGCCATATGGCATCTTAATATTGAAATATAATTGAGCGAGCAATTGACTGACGATTAAAGTACCTGCAATAATCTTCATTTCAAAATGTTCTTTCCCTGATTTGATGAAATAGATAACCATTAAAATAAGCGACGAATAGACAAATAAGTAGTGGAATATTAAGGCAAATACCGCTAATGCATCAGCGCCAGCAAAGCCATATTCCCCAAATATCGCTGATTTAATCATGAAGTTAGGCAAGTTATAGTTAACGAATGTATTGCCCCAAATCTTGCCGAATAAATCACCAAAATCGAAGATATTAATGAATCTTTGGAAGAAATTATAATCACCTTTATATAAAGCACTTGTTAAGTTAGAGAAAACAAAGCCAAATGGTTGATCAAATCTAATTTTAGCGTAGACGTGGAACCATAATCCTAGTGGAGCGGCAACACCCGCAATAATTAAAGCTTGAAAAATAATATGCTTAACAGGTTCTTCTTTCTTTCTAAGAGTTTGAATAAAGACAATGATGAACGCTACAAAAGCTGGAACACCGATTAAAGCGCCGCTTAATTTCGCAAACATTGCTAAACCGGTAAATAAACCAATCATACAGGCGTTGAAATAAGAACGCTTTTCCCACCAGCAAATAGTGAAGTATAAAACGATGAAACAATTCATCACACAAAGTGGGTCATTGTTAACTTGTCCCGATAAAATGAATAAGGCTGGGAATAAACAGATAAATAAAGCACCAAATACTTTGAATTTTTTATCAACTTTTAATTTATAAGCAATCTTAACGCCAAAATAAATAGTGACATTCATATAGAAAGTCGATAAGATTTCGCTCACTTGGAAAATGGTGTTTTGATTGGTGAGATCATAGACTTGTTTACCAGCGATATTATTAATCATGTCCATAATACCTTTACCAATATGCATAAAGACGGATTGGATAAAGGCGTTAAGTGGTGGGTGATAGAATTGATAGGCTAAATGGCCATCAGCGTCCACCTTACTTGGTAATTGACCTGTGGAATATAAAGTCCATGCGTAAGCGTCGTGACCATCATTGAAATTAGTGTTAACGTCATGTTGACGATAATTAATCGGGGTCATGAGCATGTATAAAAGTTGAATCAAGACACCTAATAAGAAAATAAGGAATAATAGTCTTTCTAAAGTTAATTTGTTTTTAACTTTTAAAATGATGCCTGTAACAATTAATCCTAATATGAAGAAATAAACAAACGCTTTGCAAACAATACCGTCCACAGAGCCATATAAATGCTCACTAGTGGTGAAATAAAATGGCTTTAAAGCGAAAAAGGCAATAGAGACAAATAAAAATAAGCCCACTAATACCGCGATATCAATTAATAAACGTTTATGTTTTAAACAAAAATCTTTCATGCCTATACATAATAGCACAAGTACGTGTAGTAAATAAGCAAAGAAAAAGCGCCTTTAGTTAAGACGCTTCGTTTGTTATTGATAATTTGGATTAAAGAACGACTGCTTCTCTACCCATTGCTTGTCTGATTTCATTGAGTTCAACAAGGGCTTGAGCATCTTTTTCTTCTTGTTTGGCTTTCTTTTCTTCAGCTTTTTGTTCGAAAGCAGCTCTTTGTTCTTCACTCATCGCATCAAGTTTAGCTTGTTTCTTGGCTTCAGCAGCCGCTTTCTTATCGGCAGCTTTCTTATCAGCTTCAGCTTTCTTAGCTAAGAACTTAGCGTTTTCTTCTTCGAAGTCAAGACCTTTCTTTTCACAGTTCATTCTTAATTCTTCGACTCTAGCTTCTTCAACTAAGCGGTTATTTTCTTCTTCTTCAAGTTTTAATCTTGTTTCTGGATCAACCCATTCGCCACCAGCAGCAAGAACTTCAGCTTTTTGATCAGCAGCGATAACTTTAACGTCAATGTTACTGAATTTTTCAACGTTCATGAAGATGAACATGACAGCGATAATTAAATAGCAGATACCTTCAACGCCGAATGCTAAGAAGGTGTGGACAAAGGCTCTTGCTTGTGGGAAGGCAACGTTAAGGCCAGCAATGATACCATTACAGATACCACTCATCGCACACATAATGGAACCATAGACTGCCATGGTGAAGCCATCTGTACGAACACCGTGAACTGCTTCTTGGTGGTCAAGAACGTTGGCCATTAAGGCAACAGAGATATACATCGCAGGAGCAGTACCTAAAGCTTTAACGCAGAAGGATGCAACTGAGATACCCATGATAGCGCCTGTATTCTTCATCGCAAATGGTAAGACGCTGAATGCCGCAGCAGCAGCAAGAGCAGCAACTAAACCACCAGCAGAAATAGCTTTTGCTTTTGTTAATTTAGCAGCAATTGGCCAGACGAGGACCATACCTAATGCTGTTGGAATAGCACCGACTGTATTAATTAAGGATGAAACAGCGGTACCACCAGTAGTGTATTGAGAGAAGAACGACATGTCGTTGTTCTTCATCATGCCACCGAATTGATACAAGAACCAGAAGATCATTAGCATCCACCAGAACTTATCTTTCATACAAATCTTAATTTGTTGAGCCATGGTAACTTTCTTAGCGACTGGTTTGTCTTCGCCACTAGCTTCCATAGCTTCAGCGTTTTTAACGCTTTCTTCGGTAATTCTTTCACGTGTGAAATAGTATTCAAGTAAGCAACCAATGATTAAGGCCGCAACCATGATGAGCATTAAGATTGTCCATTTTTGGTTGGCTTGTGCACGTGTGATAGCTGTATGTGATTCCCAGTCTAATCTAATAGCAGGGTCAGCAAGAGCTTCAACAAAGTCTTGTGTTGAGGCACCTTTTTCTAATTCATTAGCAAGGATATAGGCTTCGCTATAGTTGTATTTTGGTGCTAAACCGATTAATTCAACTAAGACACCACCAGCCATACCAGAAACACCAGCAGCGGCTAATTGAGCAGCCATAATTGCAGTACCTAATAAGCCACGTTTGCCACCATCACGAGTGGATAAATTAACCAAAGCACTGTGGGATGTGTAGTAAATTGGCCAGGCAATTGCATAGTATAAGTTATAACCAATGCCGATAAAGATAGAGGCTAACAAACCACCAGTGAATGTTGGAGTGCCAGTACCATTAACAATCTTTCCTTCTTCCAAAATAACTTTGCCAGAATTTAAGTCAGCGATAAGAGTGGATTCTTTCGCAGCTTCTGGGAATGGAATAAGGAATAAGGCAAGCATCGCCACGATAATAAATGGAATGCTTATGAGAATAAGTGGTCTTGCTTTACCTGCAAGGGAAGGTTTTCTTTCCATTAATCGACCAACAAAGATGTTACCAGCGATAATCAAGATTGAAGAGATTAAAGGAAGAAGAATTTCAAATAATGGGTTCCAAGCGCCTAAGCCGAGAACTTTGTCCCAATATTGGATGAGCCAGATATTGATGACACCATTACCAACTAAAGCAAGAATTGGTCCTAATAAGTAACCAAGACCGGCTTCAGGAAATAAAGAAACTGATTGACTTTTAATTCTTGAGCGCATTAAACCCGTCTCAAAAAAGCTTCTTTTGGTTTTAGCCATACAAACCTCCTAATGAAATACAAAATATCGGAATGAGATACAATGTATCAAAATACTCTATAAGTATATAGCACTTATCCGCGCATTGCACAAAAGTTTTTCAAAACTCGACAAATTGTCATCAAATTATCCAAAGATAATCACATCACTATCTATCATTTTTCTTATACTTAAAGTATTATTTCTTTATGGTTCGCGACGAATTTAACAAAGTAGAGATAACAAATGATAAGCAACTCAAGGGAGTTGAATTTGGCAAAACTCAAAAAGTTGAATTCACCGCTAAAAAAGAAAATGAACTTCCTGAAGGCGACTTAAATGAAAAATTTGTGGGTAAAACCATCAAAAAAGTCACTGAAGTGAACGTTGACTATATACAAAAAGTTCCAACCCATTCCACAACAACAGTCATTCAAAGTACAGCAACTACCGCGACAAGTGCAGCGGCAGCGGCAGCTTCCACAGTAGTAGCAGCCTCAACAGTCGCTGTCGTAGCCATCGCTACCGTGACTGGTATTTCTGTTGCTCTTCATAATTATCACATCGAATTAACTTCTTTATTCATCACCTCTAACGAAATTACTTATTCCATGTCCATCGTGGATGAAAATAGAGAAGACGGTGGTGAATATTTGCAATATGAAGAAGGTCCTAGACCACGCTATTTAGCGGAAAAAGCCGCTGATGGTGATGAACCAGTTACCGGCGATGACAATGATTACTATGATGAACCACATTGGGAAGAAGATTATGACCCAGAAGGCATCTATGATAGCAATAGGCCATTTGTATTAACTGTTTCTAATGGCTATTATGAAGCAACACATTATCTTAATTATGGTAATTCTAGTGAACAAACTTTCTCAGGATTAACATTAGGGGATACTTATCGCATTACCTTAAAAGAAAACCGCTATGGTGGTGAAGTCATCTATGATGAAGCTTTTACCACTTATAAAAATTCCGCTATGCGCTATTTCTATTTAAGTGGTGCAGCGGATTATCATGAAGGCACTTTTGAAGTGTACATGGATTATATCGATGAATTAGAAACATTGAATGGCTTTTATTTAACTTTGACCGATTCAGAAAGTAGTAGACTTACTTATACTTATGAACTTGACAAAGTTTATGGTTCACAAAATGTCAGCATTCATTCAAGCGGTCAACAAGATTCCTCCCTTGATTTTGATAGAACATATAATTACTCTTTCTCCTACCAAAAGGGTGAAGAAGTGATTGATTTTGCCACTGGTGAAGTTAGTTTCTATAACATCTCTCCATTAACTTCCGAAGTCTATGGCGTTAACTGGGATAAGACCGCTAATTTCATTGATAAAACATTCACGGTGTCCCTCGATTTCCAAGATGACTTTAATCAATTCTCAGAATTTGAACTCAATTTAGCGGATAAAGAATATCCAGAAGAAGTCTCTGAAACATTCACATTAGAAAAGACTACAGATCCACAGACAATTAATCTCTACGATTCTTCCATTTATTTAAGAAGAACATACACTTATGAATTCTCTTATTATGATTCAACTCTTGGCGACAGAGTGTCCATTGAAAGTGGTGAAGTTTTATTCACTGATAACTCCAATGGTAAAAAAGAATTTAGAAGTATCACCATTGATTCAGTACCAGATTTAGAAAATCATCGCTTTGGTGTGACCTTAGATTACGATGATGACTATGATGAATTATATAGTTTCTGCTTAGTCCTTACCGGTGTCACGGGTGGTGAGCAAGAAATCTATCTCGAAAAAACAACTGATAAACAATATGTTGATTACCAACAATATCAATTAGATATCCATAGCACTTACGTTTATTCCTTAAAATATTATGATGCTGAAACAGATGAAAACTACACTCCAGTAAGCGAGGAAACATTATCATTTGATTTATCTAGTTTCAATAGTAATTTCAATGGACTTATCTTTGATAAGAAAGGTAACTTTGATACCTTATCATTTGATGTCCAACTCGATTATGTTGATGATTACAATTATTACAGTGATTTCACATTTACTATTAAAGATGATCAAGAACAAGAAAAGACATTCAACTTAGAAAAAACAACTGATCCTCAAACTCTTTACATTGATGACACCGAAGAGGAAGAGTTTGATGGTGAAATTAATGTCGTTAATCTCTACTCAATGAGGGCTAGTACATTTACTTATGTCTTCAAATATTATGATGCTTCAATTAATGACTACGTCACTGAAGAATCTGACGAGTTTACATTCACAAATACCTTAGTTAGTACCTTCACTGATATCGTTTCGCCATTTGATTTCACCGCTGATGATGGTGGTCAATCATACACGCTACCACTGAGATTCGAATTTGATGATGCTGCTCAAATCTATCAAGAGTTTGATGTTCAAATTTGCAAAGATGGTGAAAGCGTTTCTTCCTTACGTTTTGAAGGCAATACAAAAACCAAAGAATGGCTATACGGTGTCTTTGTTTTAGATGGTCTTGATATTAATGATATTATCAACGCTGATGATACAAGCATCCAAGTTTTCACCTATGTTGATGAATCATTAAATCCAAATGTTGATCCAAATATCTTTGAAGAACCTATCTTCACTAAAGATGTGAAGTTCACTTTAGGCAAAGATCACGAAATCTATGGTGGTCGTATTACTTATGATCACATTATGTATAACTCGGATATCGGTTTCCAACTCGTCTATTCTGGACACCCAGAAGAATACACCGAATGCGAATTAGTCTTTGAAGGTGCATCAGGCAAGACCTATAGATTCTCTATTGCCCAATTATCACCTGGTAATAACTACACAACTATCTACATGGATTCCGATTATGTTGAGGAAGCAGTCAGTGAAGCTGATTTCCAAAACGACTTCATTGAAAATCCAGTAAAAGTATCAGTTGTTTATTACACTCTTACCACTGAGGTCGCAAGTGGTGATGCTCCTGGTGGAACAGGTTTCACGCAAGTGAAAAACGGTCCATTTACCACCGTATTACACGAATCATTCCAATTCTATGAATCGGTCTAATAAATAAAAGAACAATTAGGAGGTTATTATTTATGAAAGACAAACAAAAACTAGTTAGGACCATAATCATATGGTCACTCTATGCCTTATTGATGGTAGGTACAATCCTCGTATTCGTATTTGCCAATCAAATCTTTGGTGCAGGTAGAACAGTTACCCCAGATCCAATGGATCCTTCAAAAACTGTTATTACTTGGGACATCGAGCCAATGAACTACCAAATCAAAACAGGCAATGCATTCTCTGATTATTTCTTAGAACACGCTATCCCAAATACCCTAGCTACCATTAGAATTGCTGGTGTTGCTGTTACCTTAGCGATCGCCTTACATTACTTTGCTAAAATTGCCTTCCGCGGCAAAAAGAGCAGAACTATTGCTAGATTATTAGTCTCATTCTTCAAATGGGCGATTGCCTTAACTGCTCTATTCTTCACAATGGATGCCTGGGGCGCAAATACAGTGGCGTTATTAACTACTGCTGGTGTCTTAACTCTTATCATAGGCCTTGGTTCCCAATCCTTAGTGGCCGATATTCTCGCTGGTATCTTCATTGTCTTTGAAGGTGAATTCCAAGTTGGTGATATCGTCATTATTGATGGTTGGAGAGGCGAAGTTAAAGAAATCGGTATTAGAACTACAAAATTAATCGATGCTGGTTATAACATCAAAATCGTTAACAATAGTGAAATTAAAACCATCATTAACCAAACTCAAGAATTATCCCTTGCTAAAGCTTATGTTTCAGTAAGCTATGGTGCAAGAATTGAAAAGATTGAAGCCGTTATCGCTGATAACCTTGATTCTTTCAAAGAAAAGATTCCTGCTATTGTTGAAGGCCCATTCTATAAAGGTGTCTCTGAATTAGGCGAATCTGGTGTCACTTTATTATTCGTTGCCAAGTGCCAAGAAGATGATATCTATCAAGTCCAAAGAGACATGAATAGAGAAATCAAAGTCATGTTTGATAATAACAATATTGAAATTCCATTCAATCAACTCGTTGTGCATATGGGTGAAGATGCCGACCAAGATAAAGTCAGCAAAAAAGAGATTAAGAAAGCTGAAGACTTCAACGAAGAACAAAAAGAACTTTCTAAAGATATCTCCATCGAAAAATAATAACTTCCTATTAATAAAATTAATAAGACGGTGTTTGAAGCACCGTCTTTCTTCTAGAACTTGAATACGAATATGAGGAGAATCATTAAGGTGATATGAACCGCTAATCCGAGAAGATTAACCGCGGTAAAGTACCAGTGTTCTCCTTTTGTTTTATGTCTAAAGACAAGCATAGCGGGATAGCCTCCAAATGCTCCTCCCAAAAATGAAAGAGTTAACAATGTTTTCTCTTTGGTTCTATATTTGCCTTTCTTGGCTTTTCTTTTATCCGCGCCGTAGGCAATAAAGGTAATAATCGATAATAAAACTAAATAAGCTGCATAACTAATAATGACAATTTGTTTGGTTGTAAGTGGCATAAATGAGTCCTCTATGAAAAGTATATTATGGTTATCATTTATTTTGCTATAATTTTAAAAGTATGTTGAAGACCTTTTATTCTAAACATCCATATATATCAGCCATCATTCAATGCCTACTATTGAGCATAGTGGTTGTTTTATTATCTTGCTCATTAGCGTCTTTCCTTTACCCACATATTTCAATGCAACCTTATTACAACGATCCATCAACTTTTGTCATTATGGGTAAAGCCATGGTGGAAGGTAAAACTCCATATCTTGAGATATTTGATCATAAGGGCTTATACATATTCTACGAGACCATTTTATATGCGTTTATGGGTAAGCTTGGTATATTCCTTACCATGACATTATTCATTACCGTGTCGCTTGTTTTTCTTACTTTAACACTTAAAGAATTAGAACTTGGTCATAGAACAACGTTTGTCGGATTAATGTTATTTACCGCGATTTATGTTTTCTTTGGGCAATTCCCTGGAGATGCAGATTTAATCGTGATGGTGGGAATGATAATGTTTTATTTCTACTTTAAAGGTTATAAGAACGGTAGCGATAAATATTACTTCATCGCCTGCTTGCTAGCGGGCGTAAGCGCTGGTATAGCGTTAAATATTAGACCAAGTGATGCGATGCTTGGCTTTGCTTTCATGGTTTTTTACATAGTAAAACGCATCAAAGAAAAGAAATGGCTCATCATGCTTAGGGATGCTTGCTTGTGCTTGCTTGCGCTCATAGTTACAATCATGCCTGCTTATATACATGCTTTTGCAGGCGGATTCGCAAAGGAAATGGTGGATGCAGTCTTTTTATCTAACTTAAAGTACTTAGGCTCCTCAACTGATAAAAGCGTTGCGTTGGTGTGGATTAGCCGTGCCATTGTCCTTGCTATTTTTGCTACCATCTTCCTTTTATGGCTTTTCAAGAGAAAAGAATATCAACTCGAAGAATCTTTATTCATTTTAATCAATGGTGGAATTATCTTCCTTCTTCAATTTATCATCGCCTTATTTGCTCATTATCTTATTTCAGTTTTAGGCTTCATTGTTGTTGCGTTCATAATTGTGCTAGGAAAATATAAGCTATTAGAAGAAGACAAAAAGAGCGCTAAACCACTCACTAATGTTGCTACTTGTCTATTTATCATCTCGCTTCTTTTTAACCCCGTCCTTTATTTTTCAAACTATTATAAGGACATCGCAGATATTGCATATATCAAGAAATACATTAGTGAAGAAGAAAGAAAAGACCATACCTTCCTATTTACTGTTTCTCCAGGCTTATATTTAAACCTAGGAGTTAATGTTATTTATCCAGACTTCAACGCTCAAACATATCATATGGAACTCAGTGAAACATTTACCTTTGAACGTATGTCTGAGTTTGTACAAAGTGAAACATGCCACTACATCGTCTTTAAAATGAAAGAATACGGCTTAGTGACTAGATTAATTGGCGACGCAGATTACAAATTAATAAAAGGCAATGCTAAAGGTTCTTCACATTCAGCGATGATTTTTGAACACAATATTTAATTATTTAACTAATGCCTTGAGCATTTCTAAATCTTCAGGTGTAGTAACTTTAAAGTTTAATTTGTCACCTTTAGCGAAATGCACATTAACACCAAAATGCATGACTAACTTACAGTCATCAGTGACATTAGGAACATTATCTTTTAAAGCTCTTTCATGGGCTTTTTTAATTAAACCAAATTCAAAAGTTTGAGGAGTTTGAGTTTGATATAATTCTGATCTATTTAAGATTTCTCCAATTGTTTGTTCGTCATTAGATTTGATAATTGTGTCACTGGCAGGAACAACGGTATCGACCGCTCCATACTTAAGACCTAAATCAATATTTTCATCAATAATTCTTTGAGACACTAATGGTCTAGCGGAATCATGAATCAAGACTAAATCTTTCTCGCTAGTGATATATTTTTCAATTTCTTTTAAACCGTTATAAACAGAACCTTGCCTAGTTTCTCCACCGGCAACAACCGCTTTAACTTTGCTATATTTTTTGCTTAATTCTTTAACTTGTTCGACACACTCTTTATTAGTGGCAATCAATACCATGTCGATTCTTTTGTTATTTTGAAAAGCCTCAACACTATAAAGAAATAGTGGTTTATCATTAACCAATAAGAATTGTTTTGGCTTTGAATTATTCATTCTTGTTCCGCTTCCCGCGGCTAATACTAAAGCGACATTCATAATTAGATCTTATGTTCCTTCATGTAATCTAAATAGCCTTGGGTTAAAGAAACACCAGAGTTATAGTGATGACCAACCTGTTGTTCCTTAGGTGGGAACTTCATGTAGTCTTTATAAAGCATTGTTAGATATTTATCGTATTGTTTTGGAACCTTCACTTCGATATCTTCAAAAGGCACTTTAATTGTTTCTCTAAAGATATCAGCGTCCATACAGTTAATTTTCCAAGTAAAGCCAAACATAATGCCCGCCATCTTGGCCTCTTCTAAAGGAATCTTTTTAACAAAGCGTTCCACTCTCTTATTACGGTAGTGAGCAATATCAAAGACATAGAATAATCCAGCGACAATATTAAGGAGAATATCTTT
>CADCCA010000020.1 GCA_902799855.1 uncultured Erysipelotrichaceae bacterium
CACACAACAGCTGGGTCTAATTTAATCTTTTTAGCCAAGAATGGAAGCATACACGCGACCATACGAGAAACAATCATGGCTACGAATAATGTCGCGGCAATTAAACCAGAAACAACTAATTTCACTTTCATCTCTGATTCTGCCCATACTAGGCCTTGTTCCATGAAATTCTTTTTAACACCTTCGATTGATTCTTTAACAGGAGCAATTCCGATGCTTGTTTCAAAAAGAATCCAACCAAACGCGAAGAGACCTACAATACCTGCGATGCATAATGCAACGCGAAGTTCTTTCCAAATAACGCGTTTGAAATCACCTTTGTCAAATTCATCCAAAGATATTGAACGAACGATAAGTGTAGTGGTTTGGCCGCCTGCATTACCTCCAGCATCAGTTACTAATGACATGAAGAATGATAGTATGGTTAAGGAAGCAATCGCACCTTCAAATCTTGAAATAATCAATGTTGAGAACATTTGTAAAACAATCAAAATAAGAATCCAAGGCACACACTTCAATACCAATTTGAATACAGGAGTCTTCAAATATGGCTCATCCATGTTGGAGATTTGATTTAAGTGAGCGATATCTTCAGTAGCTTCTTCAACGATGATGTCGACGACGTCATCGATGGTGATGATACCAATGATTTTGTTTTCATTGTTCACAACCGCCATAGCGTTTAGGTCGTAACGTTTGAACATGTTAGCAACTTCTTCTTGGTCATCGTTAACATTACATGTGACAAAGTCACGGTCCATGATTTCGGATAAAACCTCATCTTCATCAGCGAAGATTAAATCATCCAAGTTGATGGTACCTTTAAGGTTGCGTTTAGAGTCTCTAACGAATACCGTGTAGACTGTTTCGGCATCTTTACCACGTTTACGAATAATCTTAAGAGCGTCCTTAACCGTTAAATCCTCTTTCATATCGAGATACTCAGTGGTCATGACTGAACCAGCGGTACTCTCTTTATAATTTAAAAGGTTATTAACGTCTTTTCTTAAATCAGCAGGACACGCTTTTAAAACTCTGTTAACGACGTTAGCAGGCATCTCTTCCAAGGTGTCAACGATATCATCAGCGAAAGAGTTTTCTAATAATTCAATTAATTGCTTATCGGTAAAAGCGTTAATGATTAACTCTTGTTGTTCGGTAGGGAGTTCTGCAAAGAAGTCACTAGTGTATTCGCTAGAAACGGTGCGGAAGATATAAAGAAAAACAGCAGCGTCATCGACTTCATCCAAACATTCGGCAATATCGATGTTAGGAACGGTCTCAAAGATTTCTCTTAACTCTGCAGCATTACGAGACTTGATGGCGTTAAGCACTCTCTCAGAAAGACTAAGTTCTTCTTTTTCTTCTTCCATCGTTTTTTCCTCGCCTTAATTTTGCACAATAAAAATATTATTTCAACCCTAAAATGATTTTTCTTTTCATATATATGAATTATTTGCTAGAATACTATTCGCAGAAAAGAGGAAAAATTCAATGAAAGAAATCTTAGTTGAGACAAGTGCACGTCATATCCACGTCACAGAAGAACAATTCCATATTTTATTTGGTGCTGATGCGAAATTAGAAGTCAGAGCGCCATTATCACAACCTGGCCAATTCGTGAGTTTCTCACGTTTAGACATCGTTGGTCCAAAGAAAACAATCGCTAACGTTTCCATCCTCGGACCATTCAGAAAAGCTGGCCAAGTTGAAGTGAGCGCGACAGATGCACGTACATTAGGTGTTCCAGCCGTCATTAGAGAATCCGGTGATTTAGCGGGTACTCCAGGCATTAAATTAGTTGGTCCTGCTGGTGAAATCGATTTACCAGAAGGCTGCATCGTTGCCAAAAGACATATTCATATGACTCCAGCCGATGCCAAAGAATTCGGTGTCGAAAATGGTCAAATCGTCAAATTAGAAGTTAACTGCCCAGGCCGTTCCTTAGTGTTTGGTGATGTTGTCGTTAGAGTGAGAGATGATTTCGCTTTAGCCGCGCACATCGATACAGATGAAAGCAATGCTGCTGGCTGTGCTGGTACAGTTTTCGGAACCTTAATTAAATAATTATGAAAACAATTACTTTTAAACCAAATAACGTTTGTTCAAGAGAAATGACCGTTGAAATCGATGATAATGGTGTAATCACTAAAGCTAGTGTCATCGGAGGATGCAACGGTAATCTTCAAGGTGTCTGCCGTTTAATCGAAGGTAGAAAAGCCGACGACATCATTAAAACTTTAAAAGGCATTAAATGCCGTGGCTCAAGAACTGGTGAAACATCTTGCCCAGACCAATTAGCGTTAGGTTTAGAAGCGAATATCAAATAATTATTGATTTAAAAATCAAATATCCTATAATAGTTGTGCTTATCAAGAATCACGGAATAGAGAATGAAAAAACGTGATAGCAACTCTCTAACGAGTAAGTGCTCTTCTCTAGCAAGGTTCCCACAACCTTGAACGATAAGATGAAGGAAACAAAATACCCTTCCATGAATGTGGGAGGGTTTTATTTATAAAGGAAGTATCAACATGGAAAAAGAAAAAATCTTATTTACCTCAGAATCAGTGAGCGAAGGTCACCCAGATAAAGTGTGCGATCAAATTGCTGACGCTATTTTGGATGCATGCTTAAAAGAGGATAAGAACGCGAGAGTGGCTTGCGAAGTTTTCGCTAGCAACAATTTTGTCCTTGTCGGTGGTGAAATCACCTGCAAAGTCCAGCCAAATTATACGCAAATCGTCAAAGATGTGCTCAAAGATATTGGCTATGACCGCCCTGAATTAGGCACTGATTATCACACTGTTGAAGTAGTGGTGAAGGTTAAAGAACAATCCCCTGATATTTCCATTGGTGTCAGCCAAGTTAAGCCAGAAGAAATCGGTGCAGGTGACCAAGGTATCATGTTTGGTTATGCCACTGATGAAACCGAAGGATATATGCCTTTGGCGATTTCCATTGCCCATAAGTTAGTGAGAGAAGCCACTAATCAAAGAAAAGCGGGCATTTTCAAACACGCTCGTCCAGATATGAAGTCACAAGTCACTATTGACTACACCGATCCAAACAATATGCGTATTGATACTGTTTTGATGTCCATTCAACACGATGAAGGTATCGATTTAAAAGAATTCAAAAACTATGTTGTTGAAAACATCATGAAAAAAGTTGCTAGATCATTCAATCTCAACACTGATTTCAAAGTATTCTTCAACCCAACAGGATCATTCGTTATCGGTGGTCCAACAGGCGACACGGGTGTGACTGGACGTAAAATCATTGTTGATACATATGGTGGCACATGTGAACACGGTGGTGGCGCTTTCTCAGGTAAAGACCCAACCAAAGTTGATAGAAGTGCGGCCTATATGGCTAGATATATCGCTAAAAACCTAGTGGCAGCCGGAGTCGCAAGACGCCTAAGAGTGCAACTTAGCTATGCTATCGGTGTGAATACTCCTTTATCCATTAACTGCCGTACCTATAAAACATCTAATTACAGCGATGATAAAATCTTGCGTGTTATTAGAGAAGTTTTCGACTGCCGCCCTGGTATGATTATCAAGAATTTCTCTTTGACCAATCCTTCATTTAAATACCACGAATTAACAAATTACGGTCACTTTGGCCGTCCTGACTTAGATCTTCCTTGGGAAAAGTTAGACAAGGTTGAACAAATCAAAGAACTCTTAAAAAATTAGTTTTATATATAAATAACAAAGTGACGTGCTATAATTAAGGTGATGATAAAACTTCTGTTTCATAATTTGGAAGGAGGTTACAACATATGAAATACCAAATTATCGGCAAAAACATCCAAGTCACTGATGCTATTTCTTCCGCTATCAGAAAGAAATTATCTAGAATGGATAAATTTTTTCTCATTAACGATGAAGTAGAGTGTCGTGCAGTCGTCAGTGTTCACGGCGAAACTCAAAGAGTTGAAATCACAATTTTCTTACCGCAAATGCCTCTCCGTGCGGAAGTTGAAGATGCAGACTTATACGCCGCCATTGACTTAGCCATCGATAAACTCGTTGGCCAAATGAGAAAAGTTAAAACAAGAATGGATCGTTCCCGCGATCGTCAATCCTTCGTTGATGCAGTCCAATTCCAAGACTTTGAAGAAGACAAAGAAAGCGAAGAAAAAGACGTCGTCGTCAGAGCTAAATCATATTACTTACAATCAATGAAAATCGATGAAGCCATTCTTAGAATGGAAGCCTTAGGCCACGATTTCTTTCTCTATCTCGATGAAGATGATGACCGCATCAGTGTGGTTTACATCCGTCGTGATGGTGGATATGGTGTGATCCAAGCGGAAAACCCAATCGCCTAATTACAACTAAATACTAAAGAAGCGGATTTATTCCGCTTTTTTTATATTTCAAAAACATTATGATTTTTGATAAAAAATGATGACATATTTTTCCACGCGTGTATAATATAACTCGCATGGGCAAGTTACTAGCAATCGATTTAGACGGTACATTATTTTATCCAAAGCGCGCTACAAGATGCATTTGTAAAAAGAATGTGAAGTTTTTGCGTAAGTGGATTGATGAAGGAAACAAAGTTGTCCTCGTGACTTCTCGTTCCACCCAGTTCACTGAAAAGCTTAAAGATGAAATCAAAAGACCAATCGATTTTATCAATTGCTGCTCTAGTCAAATCATCGCTAATGGTGAAATGATATACGAACAAGCAATGCCAAGAGAAGAGCTTAAAAGCATCTTAAGTTATATTGAAAAAACTTATGAGCCAATCGCCTTCTTAATGACGAGTGAGAATCATCCTTGTATTATTAAATACAGCCGTAAGGTTTCTAGATTATATCTCACCTTCTATCGCTTATGGCATTGGTTCCAATTCTCCTATCGTGAACCATATATCGTTGATAACGAATTATTCGAGAAAGAATTAGATAATTCAAAAATCTACAAAATCATGACCTTTATCGGTCTACGTAAGAATAAAGCGAAGATCAGCAAAGAAACAAACAAAGAACTCCGCGAAGCATTCACAGATATCGAATCTTCCTGGACTGCCCAAGTCAATGAGTTAACCCCAGCCGGGTGCAATAAAGGAAACGGTGTAGAACGTTATTGTCAATTAATGAATATTAATAGTGATGACGTCTATGTTGTTGGAGACTCAGGTAATGACATCACTATGTTCAACAAATATCACGAGCATAGTTATTGTATGAAGCGTGGCCATCCAAGTGTGAGGAAATACGCGAAACACATTATTTCCCGAGTTTACAAACTAGATAAGATTATTTTGAGAGGAGAAAACCATGAATAACTTTAGTTTATACACCTTTAGACTCTATCACTATCTTTTAACCGTTCGTGATACCTTAGAGTACACAATTAAAAGAGATCACAAAGTCGAGGTCTACGAAAGCCGTAAAAAAATCTTAAACGACAATCTTGAAGAAGGCACACCTTTTGGTGATTTCTTAAAGAACAACGGTGAAACAGGCGATAAAATCAAAGAAAAAATCAAAGATTTCATCAAAGAACTCTACAGTGAAGAAAGCACAATCTTAGTGCCTGCAGGCGAATTAGTCCGCGTTGATGTCGGTCAAGTCGTCACCCTCTTTGATATGACAGTTGGTATTACCGAAACTCTTAGAGACATTGTCTATCAATACATTAACTATGGCATGACTAACCAAGATGAAAGTCAAAGAATCGATCCAATCATTGTCCAATTAATGGGCGAAGATGAAAAGATGTATCGTACCATCCTTTCCATGCTTGTGATGCGTTCCTTTGAAGAATCATTTGGCGAATTCCAAAAAGTCATGAGTGAAAGTAAAGGTCAACCAACCCCACAATCTAACTTCATCGTTCAAAATGAATTAGTCAAAATGGCGGGTTACCTCCGTTTCTCACGTCAACATACACGTGCTACAGATAACGAAACCTTAGACTTATTAGACGAAACACTCAAAGTCATCGAAATGACCGAAGGTAGAAGACAACGTCCAAATAACAGAGGCTTCAAAGATATCTTTGATGAATTAAATAACAAACTCAATACATATGCCGCTAAAGTGGAAGCTGCTTGGAAAGCCACATATGCTAAAGTCGTGGAAGAAGTGACCAAGAATCAACCAAAACCACAACAACCAGCCGATAATCAAATTAACTAAAGGAGAATCCTATGGCTAAGAAAAATAAACGTGTTTCAGTATTTGAATTAGTATGGTACCCAATCTGTGGTGCTGTCATCTTATGGGGTCTAACCTATTTCGTTCTCGGTTTAGTTAATAAATATAACGATTTATCCAGTTTAGATTCCTTCTGCAAAGGCTTTGCCTCAATGTTCAAATTAGACATCCAATTCTGGGGTTTAATCATCATCGCCATCGGTGCTGTTGCCGGTGTCATCGTTATGTTAGCATTCGCTAAAACATATGATAGAGCCGCTGATAGAGAACAACGCCGTAGTGCTAGACTTAGTGCGCTTAATAAGAAAGAAGAAAAAGTCGTCGCTGATCAACAAGCTGAAGTCGTCAGTGAAGCGCCAGTGGAAGTTCCTAACCAAGAAGAAGAAAAAGTCGTGGTTGAAGAAGTTAAAGAGGAACCAAGAGAAGAACCAAAAGCAGAAGAACCTGTTCAAGAAGAAGCTCCTGCTGAAGAACAACCTGCTGAAGAACCAGCTCAGGAAGCTGCTCCTGAAGAAAAGGCTGAATAAGAAAACTAACGTAAAAAGCAGAGGACTCAATCTCTGCTTTTTTTCATGCTCTTTAAATAGTTCTCTAAATAGATATCGTATTGCACATCTAATGGTAACTTATCAGCGTTATATCTATCGGATAATAACTGAATGACTTCAACTGGGAAATAGATATCATCACCTTCGTGATAGAACTTTGATTCTACTTCCGCTAAATGGGCAATTGCGTCCCCGATTTTAGGGAAGTCATAATCGCTTGATTCCTTATAATATTTTTCAATCATTTTTGTGACGCGCTTATTCGTGAGATTGTGCAAAAACCTTAATAACATAGTTAAGCCATAAGCCAATGATAAGAGTAGTAAAATTGATAAAGGCCAAGGCATATAAGTATTGGAATCATAATGGTCTCTCCATGTTTTGGTCACAAAGACAAAGATGATGTAGATAATCGCATAAATGATTAAAGGTATCATCGTATAAAAAGACTCATGGAATTTAACGCGGTGATCAGAAATGATGAAAGTAAATAAGATTATGATAATAATCGGATTAATCGTATGCATGAAAATGTTAGATTTCATGAACATCGTGTAAACAAAACCAGTGTTGATAGAAATCAAAGTGATGGCTGTAAAGAAAGTTACAAAAAGGCCAGTGACACCGACATACATAATGGTGACAATCCAGAATGGGAGTTTATATTTATTGCGTCTTAAACCATCGATTTGAAACGGAATGCATAAAGAGGCCGCTACTGCTGCTAGGATATTTGAAAGAGTAGTGTACATTCTTAATGTACCAATACCTGCTTCTGGTGTTGATTCATTATAAAAATCAGTGATATTAAATACTAATGCAACCGCTGTCAAAATGATGACTGCTGAACACATCACTAGACCAGCAATGCAGCGCGTTTTATTAATCTTTCTAGCGTTATAAATAGTTTTAGTTTTATTACTATTCATTTTGTTCATTATATCACTGTTGCTACTAATTGATTATTCTCAATAAATCAATATATTTTGTACATGCAGATCCTTATAACATAAGCATCAGTAATCTTAAATAAGAAAAAACACGTAGTTTCGCGTACGTGTCTATTCATTCAATCGTGCCCTTAATTGTCGGCACCCTAATATGTTTTAAGGTCCAATTGTCCGTACACGAATTTGCTCTCATAAAAAAAGAGGATGTTGTTTATCCCCTAGTTGATATAGATTCCGTATTTAAGCAGATGTTTAGTCTTTCTAATTAGGTATGGTTCCGTTTGAATCAGGATGTCATCATCCATAGAAGTGATGGAGGAAATATCACCAGCTTCCCCAAGAACGAAAGTGATATGATCTCTATCATGAATGATTAATTTTGTATAAGTGTAATTTTATATGGAATTTCTATCGTCTTTAAGAATAAGATTCTTAACTTAGTTACTAGAACGAAAACACATTATTCAATTAAGAAAAGTATAAACACCTACTTAATGTTAAAATACATCATCTCTTTAACATATTCTTCATCAATTACATTATATTGGAAGTTTTTATGTGAGGCATTCGCCTAACATAATAACAAAAAAGTCGGTTATACCGACTTTTCTTATTATAAAGGTAAATCCTTCTTTTCAAATCTAATAGAACCCATTATATAGCCTGCTAATCCAACAATAACTAATATAATTAATTTATAAATCCAAGCATTACCACCATCTAGAATTGATACAACATCAAATAAAGAAATTAATGATACATAATTGAAATTATTTAAAGCAGAAATTCTAACAACTGAAGGAATTACTGGCGAACCAAATAAACCTAGCATTGTTGCAACTAAGAAAAACATAGAAATTCCACCACCTAATGCCATTGCCTTTTTACTTCTATCAAAGATACAAGATGTTAAATAATTAATACCTGAAATAGCAAATAGTGTTACAAATGCACCTAGGTTAATTAATATTAATTTTAAATATGTTAAATCAGTTGTAACATCAGCAATTGCAAAGCAAATACAAGATGTAATTGTTGTACAAATAAACATTAATAATAAAGAACCTGCAAGATAAATTGCTTGAGTAAAAGTTACTTCCTTTCTTCTTGTTGATGTTGATAAAACATAAGCCATTGAACCAGTATCAACTTGTCCAGCAATTAAAGAATTTGAACACATAATTAAATAAATAATTGGAAGTAATAATCCTGCCATCTTAAAGAATATAGAACCAACAATTAAACCATATAAATCCATAGTGCCTAATTCATGAATACCATCTGATACATTTTCGGGTAATTTATCTAATAAAGAACCTGCGACATCAATGAATAGCTTATCATGAATTTCGCTTTTTTTAGCTTTATATAAATCTTCATTAGCTTTTATATTTTCATCTATTAATGAATATTCATAATTTAATTTATTTTGGAATTCTACAATACTTTCATAAGCAATTTTATAAGTATTTTTATAATCAAATCCCATTGCATCATATTTTTCTTCAGTGACCTTATAATCCTTTAAAATATTAAGTATTTCTTTTTTATAATCTGCTGAAGTTAATTTAGCTCCAACAACCATTGCACAAGCTTTTGCTGCACGATTTTCTAAAAATTCAGATCTATCATTTGTTATAAATTCAAGTAAAGAATAACCTTGGCAATCATTATATTCATAATTTTCAACATCTGATAACATATAAAATGAAAAATCATTAATATATTCATCAGGTATTTCTTCATTATTTTTACTATATTCGCTATCTAATAAATGATTTGGATTAATAGTAAGCATTGTAACCTTATATTCATTTGAATCTTCATCATAATATAATTTAATGGAATCACTTGCATAAGTATAAGAAGGAATAACATACATTTCTTTAAATTTATTTGTTACATCAGCTTCAGCTTCTGATTGAATTTCATTTAATTCATTTGCTAATTCTTCTTGAGCTTCTAAAGTATATTCTTCTTGCTTTGATGCAATAATAGCTGCTTTTGCATTAGCAATATGCTCATTTTTAATTTTTTCAGTTTCTAATGCAATATATTTAGCTTTAACCTCTTCAATAGCTTCATTTTGAGTTTTTCCTTGAGCCATTAAAGCTCCAATTTCATCCGCAGCTTCTTCTGTTGACATATCAGCTGCTACAGCATTTGCGATTTCTGATTGAATTTCATTTTCTTCACTTAGTACTTTTTCTTCTACTGCATTAGTTATTTTTTCTGTAACTAAATCTTTAATAAGATTTGTACATTTTAAATATGCTTCTTGAGTTTTTGCTTCCTTATAAGCTTTAAATCTTATAGCATTTTCTTTTGTATTTAATTCGTTAAATTTTGATGTAAATTTTGAATCAAATTCCTTTTCACCATTTAAAGCTTTATCCTCTACATTAATTGATGTTTTTTTAATTTCACTTGTAATTACTTCTTGAATAATAGTATCTTGTACTCCATCCTTTACACTTGAGATATTGCTAGTACCAGATATTAACATAACACAAGATAGCATAAAGCATACCGCAACTGTTATTATTAACCACATTAATCCATTTGCTTTGCAGCTTTGCTTAAACAAAGCTTTAGAAAATAATCTTCTTTTATTATTTTTCATCGTTATTACCCTCCATAATTTTTTTAAAATGCTTTTCTAAGGTATATTTAACCTCAGATATAAATTTCACATTTAATCCTTCTAATTTTAAAAATAAATCGTTGATATTATCTTTATTTATTTCAATAGTACATTGATTGTATTTTTCTTGAATTCTAATAATTTTAAAATTCATTTTAATAAATTTATTAAATGATTCAGCATCATTAAATTCAATTTTAAAATCAACTTCATTTCTATTTTTAATTGCCTTCATGTCAGCTATATCAATAATATGTCCATTAGATATTAAAGCTACCTTATCACAGGTATCTTCCATTTCATTAAACATATGAGATGACATAAATATTGTTTTTCCTTTTTGATGTTCACGCTTAATAATATTTAAAAATGCATCTCTCATTAATGGGTCTAATCCTGTAGTTGGTTCATCTAAAATAATTATTGGTGAATCAGCCATTAAAGCGGCAACTAAGGCTGTTTTTTGCTTCATACCCTTACTCATTCTTTTTAAGTTAGCTTTAGGATCTAGCTGTAATTCTTTTATTAAAGAATCAGCATAGCTTAAATCAGTTATTCCTTTATATTCCGCTTGACTCTTTAAGAAATTAACACCTGTTTTTAAATCAGGGAAGGCTATTTCACCAGGAACATATCCAACAAGCTTAGCAATCTTATCTTGATTTTTCCATGATTCCATACCATTTACATAAACTTCACCTTTGGTTGGTTTAATAAATCCTAAAATGGATCTTATTGTAGTTGTTTTACCAGAACCATTAGTTCCTACAAATCCTATCATTTCACCTTTATTTATATTTAAATTGATATCAAAGATTCCTCTTTCGTTTCCATAATCCTTAGTTAAATCTTTAATTTCAATTAATCCTTCTTCTTTTAATTCCATTAGAAGTTACCTCCAAATTCTTTATCCTCTTTATAAAAATGCATAAAGTAATCTTCTAGCGTCTCTTTTATATTATTGAATTCCTTTAAATTATATTTAGTAAAGCAATGAATGACATTATTAATATTCTTATCCTCACAAGTTATTTTTAAAACAAGCTTTTCCTTATCTTCTTTTAAAATATTGATTATATTCTTATCATATTCATTTATGAATTTTTCATAATCATTTAAATCATTAAATCTAATACGATATTGTTTTAAAGATGCATGCTTTAAATCATTTGAAATAAATTCATCTACAATTCGACCATCCTTAATAATAGCAATTCTATCGCATGTTGCATCTACCTCACTAAAGATGTGAGATGATAAAAGAATTGTTTTACCTCTTTTTTTCTCCTCAATAACAAAATCAATAAATCTTTGTTGCATAATAGGATCTAGTCCTGATGTTGGTTCATCTAATATCAAAACCTCAGGATCAGACATAAAGGCAGTTACTATCGCAAGTTTTCTTTTTACGCCTAAGCTCATGTGCTTAGTATCACATTTAAGCTCGTTTTCCTTTAATTCAAATAAATTAAGCATTTTATCTAGCATTTCTTTATTATTAACATGATACATATGCTGCATCATATCAATAAATTGATAGCCAGTTAGGCCCTGTGGTAAAGCTATTTCACCCGGAATATATCCAACCTTATTTAGGATTCTATCGTAGTCTTTAAAAGAATCCATTCCTAATATTTTTGTATTTCCTAATCCTGGGTGAGAAAATCCCATCAAATGTCTTATAGTCGTTGATTTACCAGCACCATTAGGGCCTAAAAATCCAAACACTTCTCCTTTTTCTATTTTAAAGGAAACATCAAATACGCCTCTTCCAGAACCATAATCTTTAGTTAAATGATTAACTTCTATAATACTCATAAGCTCCTCCTTCTTTATCAAAATCATACTCGAGTTCAATTTCGTACTCTAGTTGCCTTTCTAGACGATTACGAGTATAATCATTATTGAAAAATGAGACAATAGTCAGTTTTTATACTAAAGTACGAAAACGGACTCTTTTGCTAAAATAGTTCAAAAAGAGGCAAAATTTTATGGAAAATCGTAACGTAAGAAAAAGCAAAAAAGCAATTCAAAAAGCATTTGCTGAATTGCTTTCAGAAAAAAATGATATTAATAAAATTACAGTAAAAGAAATTGTTGAAAGAGCAGATATTAGTAAATCAACTTTCTATAGTCATTACGAAGATATTTATAGTGTATCTGAGGAATTTGAAGATGAAATAACTACATTATTAAACTCTTTATTAGATGATTATCTAAAAAGTCATACACTAGATTATCCTACCTATATTAAAACATTAATTGAATTATTAAAAAGAAATGAGGATTTATATAAAAAAATATTCTTATCTGATTTACCACTTAGATTCATTAGTAATTTAAAGGATAAATGTAATGAAGTTATTTCAAAGGATGTTCATATTAATTTTTTATCTAGTGATAAAAATAAAAGAAAAGCTGAAATTGATTTTATAACAAATGGTACAATTCATTTATTTGTAGACTATTTTAAAGGTAAAATCCCTCAAACCTTAGATGAAATTGGTGAAGGAATAATAAGCGTAATAAACAGAATTTATCAATTAAAGCAATAAAATATATTGAGAACATAAAATGAAACAATAGCAAAAAAAAATAAAACCAATTTATAGTTTTATAGCCATTAAAAAAGCCATATTAGTAAGCTTATATGCTAATATGGCTTTTATTAATTAGATTAATATTAAAATCTATTAATACATTTCTTGGTTAGTTTTAGCTTCTTTTTCCTTTAAAGTACCAACAGCAGCTTCAGTAGTCAAGAATAGACCAGCAATTGATGCTGCATTTAAAATAGCACTTCTTGTAACCTTAGTTGGATCTACAATTCCTGATTTATACATATCAGTCCAAACACCAGTTTTAGCATCAAAACCAACACCTGATTCCTTTTGTAATTGTTCTTCAACAATATTTTTACCACTGAAACCAGAATTTTCAGCAATTTGATAAAGTGGTGCAGTTAAAGAATCAATAACAACATTCATACCACGTTGTACATCAGTAATATCGCTTTTTAAAATTGGTTTAACTTCTTTATAGATTTCAGCTAAAGCTGATCCACCACCTGTAACAATACCTTCTAATACAGCAGCCTTTGTTGCATTAAGGGCATCCTCAATACGTAATTTCTTTTCTTTTAATTCAGATTCAGTTGTTGCCCCAACCTTAATTAAAGCAACACCATTTACTAGTTTAGCAGCACGCTTTTGTAATTCTTCTTTTCTATATTTTGATTTTTCCTTTAAGGCAATAGCTTTAATTTCATCAATTCTAGCATTAATATCTTCTTTTTTACCAATTCCATCGATAATAGTTGTTGAATCCTTTTCAACTATAATCTTTTTAGCTTCACCTAAATCATCCATTTTGACATCCTTTAATGCCATATTTAAATTTTTATCAATGAACTTAGCTCCAACAATTAATGAAATATCTGATAATGTTTCATTTAAAGAATCTCCAAAGCCAGGAGCTTTAGTAGCTACAACATTGAATGTTCCACGCAATTTATTAATAACAATAGTATTAACAGCTTCCTGATCCATATCTTCACAAATAATAAATAATGGCTTTCTTGCCTTAACAACTTCTTCTAACAATGGCAAGATATCTTGAATTGATGAAATTTTTTGGTTTGTAACTAAAATTGCTGTATCTTCCATTGTAATACTAGTTTTATCTAATTCACCAACCATATATGGTGAAATATAGCCTTTATCATATTTAATTCCTTTTGTAACTTCAAGTGAAGTTTCAAAACCACGTGATTCATCAACATTAATTACTCCATCTTTTCCAACAGTTTCCATTGCTTTAGCAATAATATCACCAATTTCTTTTGAACCTGATGATATAGTTGCAACATTAGCAATCTCATTGCTAGATTCTACTTTATGAGAATGTTTTAACAATTTTTCACTTACAACCTTAGCTGCCTCATCAATTCCTTCTCTCATAAGCATTGGATTAGCACCTCTTTCAACTTCGCTTAATCCGCTATGAATCATTGATTGAGCTAATAAAGTAGCTGTTGTAGTTCCATCACCAGCAACATCATTTGTATTATTAGCAACCTCATATATTAATTTAGCACCCATATTCATAAATGAATCATCAAATTCGATTTCTTTAGCAATTGATACACCATCATTTGTAATTAGTGGTGAACCATAACCCTTATCTAAAACAACATTTCTTCCTTTTGGTCCTAATGTAACTTTTACTGTATTCGCAAGTTCATCTATTCCCTTTAACATTGAATTTCTTGCATCTGAATTAAATTTAATAACCTTAGCCATATTTATCCATCTCCTATTCTATAACGGCTAATATATCATTTGATGATAATATTAAATATTCTTCATTATCAATTTTAATCTTAGTTGGACTATAAGTCTTATACACTACTTTATCTCCTACTTTAAGATTAATTGGAATAATTTCACCTTTTTCATTCCTTTTTCCTTCAGAAACAGCAACTACAGTTGCATATTCAGGTTCTTCTTCCTTTTGACTTAATACAATTCCGCTTGCTGTTTCACGAACAAGTTTTTCTTTTTTTAAAACTACATTATCATTTAATGGTCTAATCATTTTTTCTATCTCCTTTTATTAGCACTCGGTATATCAGTGTGCCAATCTAACTAAATTATAG
>CADCCA010000021.1 GCA_902799855.1 uncultured Erysipelotrichaceae bacterium
ATCGTTGATATCACTACCTATAATCCAACTAGCCCAACTGAAGGCAACAGATTAGGTAACCGTAGATGTTATGTTGTTTTAGTTAACTCTGATCGTACGTTATTTACCGATAGTAGTAATTCCAACCTATCGTTTGAATATAACCAGTCAACTGGTAAATTTGTCATCTCATCAACCACGCTAAGTGCGATTGAGCACATTGCGGTTGATAACTATAACCATTCATATGCTGGCGATCCAAAACAATTAACGGTCGTCTTAATCGGCATCGAAAGCAATCAACAAGTCATTGTTTATCCAGCCGGAGATTAAGGAGGTATTTATGAAAAGAAGTAAGTTTTTAAAAGCCTTAGGTTTCTTAATAGCACTCATACCATTCACTAGTACTGCGTGCAGTTATAAAATGCCTGTTTTAAATAACCCTAAATACCTTTTAACTGGTGAACAATCTGGTACAGATACCGACTTTGTTTATTATTCCATCAACAATGATACTGAATATGCTGTTGCTTTAAGAGAAACAAAACTCTCTAGCGGAGGCACTTTTACTATTGAATCTGAATATAACGGAAAACCTGTTACAGGTATATGGAGAAATGCTTTCTACAATAGTAAATGCACTGGTGTAGTTATTCCTAACTCAATTACCGTTATTGACTATGAAGCATTCATGAATAGTAAAATCAAAACAATTACTATTCCTGCTTCAGTTACTGATATTGGTGAAGCAGCCTTCTACTCCAGCAAGAGTTTAACCAAAGTTGTCATCCAAAATAGCACAACTACATCAGAATCTTCATCTGCTTGTTCTTGTAGTGAAGATACCGGCGGTGGCGGTGGAGAAAGAACATATTCCACATTAAAAGTCATTCCTTCATTCTGTTTCTTTAACTGTGTAGCATTAAAAGAATTAGTGCTTCCTCAATCAATTGAAGAAATTGAATACGAAGCCTTTAATAACTGTATTTCATTATTCTCCACTTTAGCGTTTATGAACATTAAGGCTATTCGTGCACGCGCTTTCCAAGATTGTAAGGCTTTGAAGAAAGTCTATATTTCCAGTTCTTTCTTTGAAAGAGACACTGACGAAAACCCAATTGGTATCATCGAAGAAAAAGCCTTTGAAAACTGTAATTCAGGTCTTGAGTTCTTCTTGGTTGGCGATACTGATGACGTTGAAGATTGGAACGACTTAGCAAGGAACGCTAACTGGAATCGTAAGAGCGAATTCAGTGCTCCTGGTAATCAAATCCTACCTGATGCAACTGCCTCAAATCGATACACGTACCACATAACTGCCTCTGGTGCATCGTATACAAATGACTGGATTTACACCGTTGATTTAAATGGAGATGTAGAAATTGCTTCCTATATTGGACCAACTGAAATTGAAAATGAACCAGTGACATTCTTAACTATACCTAATGAATTACCAAGTGGTTCTGGTAACTATGTTAGAAGAATCGCTTTAAACGCTTTAGATAGCGTTAAGGCTAATTTAGTCCGTTTATATCTACCAACTACCTTACAAAGAATTGAAAACGGTATGTTTGGTAGTGGTTATACAAATCTCATTGTTATTGATGATAATTCTTCCGCTAAATGTACAGATGACCAAACAAAAGTTGATGCTGAAGTAGACTTAACTCCAAGAATCATCCTAAACGATATCACTGATCTTGAAGTAATCGGTAATAGTGCATTCGTAAACATGCCTAAACTTGGTGTGATTGAAACCCTCTATTTACCATATTCTTTAAAAGCCGTCGGTGCTTATGCTTTTGGTAAAAGTGGTGCGCATATGAAATCAGTCATAGATTTCAAGTGGGACTATGATGATGAATTATCCGCTTTGAAAGTTATCGGAAGAGAAGCCTTCTACAAATTAGGAAATGGTGACGCTAACGCCAGTCAAGGCGTGACACGTGGTATTCATAGAGATTATTTAGATAAAGATGGTAATCATAACTATGAACTAACCACCCTCGTCTTCCCTCGTACTTTTGAGCACTTTGGTATTACAAGTACAGACAATACCACCTATAACTTAGGTGGCAACGAAACAGATGATTCTAACTTTGGTATCAGTGCCTTTGCAGGCTGTCCATTATTAGAAAAAGTTGTCTTTAGAGGCAGTAAATATGATGTCGTTACCGGTTCTGCTTCTAGTGATTCAAATACATTTAATTTGATTATTCCAAGTTATACATTTGTCATGGAAGAATCGTTAAGAACAGTTATTTTTGAAGAAAGAGTGGGTAAAAACATTCTCTTCTATACCGCTAACGGAACATATCGTCCATGTATTGGTTGGTCCACTGGTAAAGCGAGCAACGACTTCAGTGGTGATCCTGGCATTCAAACAATTGTCTTACCAAATAAAAAGACCAATATTCGTTTCCAAAACTTTGCCTTGCAAGGTAATTCTCGTGGCGCGATATATCTTTCTGCTGGTGATGGTAACAAAATAAACGGAAGTACTGGCACTAGTATTGATACAATCACCGAAGCAATCGCTAATCCAGCTGCAGGCTCCACAGGAATCAATGATAGTTCAGTTAAAGAGTGGCGTACCATTGGTGATGAAGGCTTCTATGCTGGTAATTATCCAGGTTATTGCTTTGCTTCTAATGCTACCAATCAATCAACAACTAAAGAAAACTATTTTGGTATCGATCAAAAGATGCCTATGCAGGGTAGTGTTCTCTATCAAGATAAAATTACTGATAAATCTGGTGCTGAACTCGATGTTATAGTCGGACATGGCAACCCTAATGAATTCATCATCAAAGATAAATGCGCTTTTGTAACCAGTGGTAATAAGGCCAAAATGACCAAATACTTATTTGACCGTCACGATAATCTAGATAGTGGATTTACTGGTACCGCTAAAGTTCCTGCTACAGTCACCAAAACTGGTGGTTCAACTTGTACAGTTAATGTTATCGGTGCTTCTGCTTTCAGTGCAGCGTATTGCGATACAACAAGTTATAAAAACCATAATAACTACGCTAACTTAACAGCAGTATTAATTCCAAATACTATTGCCACAATTGATGAATACGCCTTTATGAGAGCGTATGGTGTCACCAAAGTATCAGGCTATAATCCAAGCACTAATGCATCCGCTGATTACGTGATGCCAACTTCTTTAACTAGAATTAACAAACACGCTTTTGCGTTCTGCAATGTTGAAAAAGTTCTCAATATTCCAGATAGTTGTCTTTTCTATGAAAATACTAAAACTACAGGTGATTACGAAACATCGGTCTTCGCTAATAACTTTGCTTTAAGAAAAGTTACTTTTGGTAATAGTGGTGCTACTTCATCCACTAATTACACAACAACTACATATACACATACTGGTTCTTCAGAAACATATACATCTGCTATTTATTCAACGGCAGCACCAACCTATAATGCTTCATCTTTATTAATCGTGTTGAATAGAGATAGTGCGGATTATCATGTCACATCAGCAGATTTTGCTGATATAACAACAACCTTCAACGAGGCTTCAGTCACTTGGGGTGAGTTTAACGGTCAATATGCAAGCAAATACCTCTATGGTGCATTTAAGATGTGTTATTGGATTGATTCTCTTATTATTGGCACAGCCGTAAATGCATCGATAAATCAACCACTTATTTCTGGTATACATAAAAATAATGGTACAGAACTTATTTACTTAAATAAGGCATATGATTTCACTCCGTACACTAGTAATTTGAAAGCCGTTTCATTAACGGCCGTAGAAGTTGGTGGTGCATTAGCATTATCAACACCTCCATATTCCTTTGAAGGCTGTGAGAATTTGGTTAGTATTAAACTTCCGAAAGCAGAAGGCGCTTTTGTTCCAGAAGGTTTGTTCTCATTCATTGAAAATGAAGATGTTAAGTTTATCGTCCCTTCAAATGCTGCAGGAACGACTTTTAAAGAGTGCGATGAGGGCGAACTAGACCTCTCTTATACAGGTTATGCTGGTATTGAGGCTAATGCCTTTAAGAGCACTAATCTCACTAAAGTTATTGCCCCAATAACAACTGATTTCACAATTAACCAAGATGCCTTTGGCAGTTGCCAAAATCTCACAGAGTTTGATCTTTCTAATGTCACAGGCACTATTTATCTTAATGGGGCATTCCGTGGCTCAAAGATTGCTTCTAATTTATTTGACTTTGGCTCTGCCTTTGTTGAATTTGGTGAAGAAACATTCAAAGGCTGTAATTTCAGCGATGATACCGTCAATAGTGGAACATTCACTTTCCCAGTTAAAACTAGAGTCATTGGTAAATCTTGCTTTGAAAGCTCTAATATTAAGAAAGTCACCGCTGATGGTAACTTAGTTAACTTAAAGAGAGTAGCAGCGGATAATGCTTCTGGTAAGAACAATTACAATTATGATCCAGAGGGTTTAAAAGTAGCAGATGGCGATTCTGCAGGTACATTTAAACAAATCGGTGATTACGCTTTCTATTTATGCACCAGCCTTGTTGATTTTGACTTTACTAAATTCACAGAACTAGAAAGAATTGGTCACTATGCTTTCAGCATGAACGATAAACTTAATGGTGGTTCTATTAATAACGTAGATAACGGAATTACCCCAACCGCATCAAACATCATCTGCACTGGTGGAATTATTAATCTTCCTGCGTCACTTACAAATATTGGTGCAGGTGCCTTTAATGCTAGTAAGATTACTAGAGTAATTATCAATTCAAGCCATATAAAACTAGAACATGGTGGAGAATATACACAATACGATAAGAATGTTGATCCACGTCTTTTCGTCAATAAAGGTTGCCATCAGTTTAGAAACTGCCCAGAATTATTAAGCGTCTTCTTTTCCAATCCGGATTGCACTTGGGATAACCCATATTTAACAAAAGGCGAAGGTGGCCAAGAAAACTTCTTCTCAAACTGCGGAAAGATTCAATATGTCACTCTTCCAACGGATTTCATGTTACAGAATCCAAAATTTACAGTTAATCCTCCTAAGGATGATTCAAGCAAGCGTCCTGACTCAATGATGTACATGAGTAATGCAAGTATGAAAGTTTACCTTTATCATACTGTTAATGATGTTGATTGGAATGGTACCCCAGCAATTAATGATTACTGGCATAGAATTAAATCTGGCACAATTGTTCCACTTGTTTTCTATGTAAATGACAATTCAGATGTCGTGAAACTAGTGGGTAGTACTTACACTGAAATAAATGCTTCGTCTGAATATTGGACAATCATTGGTGGCGTAGTTACTTATCTTGGAACGAAGAACTCTATTGCCGTTGACGGAACAGTAACGTTCTCAACAGGATATGTAGCAGATTCCACTCATGTCTATCATCCTTAATAGATAGAAAATAACGCGTACGTCATGTGCGCGTTTTCCTTATTAATATATTTTAGGAAGAAACAAATTTTTATCTCTTTTTAGTCAAAATAACAATCGAAATATTACGAAAGAGTCATCATCAAACTTTTTGTGAAAATTTCTTTATTTTTGCCACTAAAAATCTTTTAAAAACAGACATCAATTTTTAAAGAAAGATCTTGGTGGTCATCAATCATTTCATCAATTTAAAATGAATTATATTCAATTTTTGTTCAAAAACATATTTATTCTATAAATATGAAAAAAATTATTTGACATAAATATTAATTTTATTTTACTATTATTGTGCAAAACGAAAGCGATAGGGAAGTCCCAATCCTTATTGGCGACATGTGATGCAAAATCTATCATCCACTCAGTTTAGGAAATAAGTTGAGTGATTTTGTCGTTTATAAGGAGTTTAAATAAATATTATGAAAAAGACAAAAATTATAGTTCCTGCATTAGGAATGTTATTACTCTCAACAGCAGCCTCCGTTACAGGTACTGTCGCATGGTTTGCTGTTAATACAACTGTTCAAGTTACTGGCCTTCAAGTTAGAGCAAAAGCCGAAGGCGGTATCCTCATTGCCCCATATGCACTTACCGCAACCGCTATTACTGAAGACTCTGGTTCAGGCAATACAGTTACTGATGCCAGCTTTACTGCTCCAGCAGCCAATTCCTTTGGTGCTTCTGCCGCTACATCTTTAGGCATTTCTGATTTGTATCCAACATCAACAGCTACCGCTTCTACATGGTATCACGCTACATCTAATTCTATTAATGCAGCAACAGGCGCAACAGGAAGTTATACAACTTTTGCTGCCGGTACTGAAAATGGTGCTGGTTTTAAACTCGATGGTGTTCAAGTTGATGGTGCTGGTACGCACGTTGATCCTTTCAAGAATTCCGGCAAATATTTCTCCCACACTAAATACAGAGTTAAATCTTCAAACACTATTGATACATTCGATTTATATCTACGCGAAATAGCTATTACTGCTAATGATTCAGCACTTGCTGACCAAAACAGTGCTGCAATGAACAAAGCGTTAAGAATAGCTGTTAAAGTCGGAAGCCACGATGCCGTCTTCTTTGCGCCAAAATATAGCGCTGCTCCAGTATCTCCAGAAGATCCTCTCCAATGGTGTTCAGGAGTGAATGCTGGTAATGGAACAGTTACAGACGCCACTTTACAATATGGTCTCACACCTAATGCACAAGTCGGTTTCAATAAAGTGATTGTTGGCAATAATGGTACTGCGGATAATCCGGCAACAACAGATGTGAACGAATATGTTTCCGCTGGTGCTGATATGGATATTTGGGTTTACTATGAAGGTGAAGATCCAAACTGTAAAACAATTAGCGTTGAAGGTATTACAATTGACTCTTTAAATATTACTTTCACATTCGGCACAACAGCTGCATAATTGCTTAAAAAGTTTTTCAAAGACCGGTCATTCGATCGGTCTTTTTTTGTTACAAGTAGTGTAATTATTCGACGAAAACCCACACCTTTGTTACACAAATAAAAAATAATTGCTATTTATTAAGAAAGTATTGTAGAATTAAGACGCTTATAGACAATTGGAGTTCTATGAAAAATTATAAAAAACCATTATTTATCGGACTAATAGTATTGGATATTGCTATCACAATCTTTTTATTTGTGATTAGTATTATTGTTCTCGTGACGATGGCCGGCTCACAAGATTTAAATGAAGCTATTAACAAATCCAGTGGTTTAATTAAATTCTTATTGCAGAATAGAACATTGTATGGTGTGTTGTTTGTTATCCCGTTATTCGTAATCTTAGCAGGTAACATTATCGGTTTGGTGTTCTATGTAAGAAAAACAACTAAGAAAGAACCTGCTAAACTTGAAGATCTTAGTGATGAACAAAAAGAAGCTCTCAGACAAGAACTTCTCAAGGATCTCCAAGGTGGTAGTGAAGAGAAAAAGGAATAAGCGCGAAAGCGTTTTTTTCTTTTTGTCTTCCATATAATTTATAAATAAATTGAAAAAAACTATTGCACGATTTTTTGAGTTGTGATAAGTTGTATTCGAGAAAAGAGCAAAACCAGAGCAATCTGGCGACGCAAAACTATAGGGTCTTATATAAGATAGCCAGCAACCTCAATTGTTTAAAACAGTTGAGGTTTTATATTCCATCTTATACAGATAGCCAGTTGCCTTAGGGGATGAAATACCCGCCATTGAAATGGATGATAGGCAACTGGCTTTTATTTCAAACCCATTGGGACAAAAAACAAAACTTTAAAAACCTTTAGGACAATTTGCTATGTACGATCTGCAATATGTAAGAAAACGTAGAAGAAGAAAAATTGCCGCACTAGTGAGTGCTTTCACTTCCATTGGTGTAGCTGCTTTAATTATAGTTTCTTATCTAGGACGTACAGTCGGTACTTTTACAGTCGCTGTCACTAATAGTGCTGTGAAACTCGCCTTAAGTAAAAAAGCAGATTTATCTGACGCAACATCTCATCTACGCGTGGACAAGCTCTACCCGTTACGTGAAACATCTTTTGAAAATCTTCCAAATGCTTCTGAATTAGATAATGAAGCAGTGGATTACGATTACGGTTTCAACTATGACGAAGAAGGAAAACCAGATTCAATGTATTTTGTTAAGTACACATTCTATGTTTCCAATTTCAGTTCAACAATTGCTAGATACAATTTAAGTATTAAGTTAACAGATCGTAAAAAATCTGAAGATGGTACCAATAGAGCATTAGACGATACTCTTCGTGTTATGGTCTATGAAAACGATCCATCTATTCCAGATAGTCATAACTATACAGTTTTCGCAGAAGCGGCAGCTGAATATAACTATGACAAAGATGGTAATAAAACTAGAAAAGAGTTTATTTCCAGTTATCCACAAGATTCAAACAAAGAAGATGACACTCACAAACTAGCAGAAACTTTCTTAGTTGGTGAAACAATCGTCAAATATACTGTCAATAACTTCAAAAAAGGCGATATCAAACGCTATACATTGGTTTTATGGTTAGAGGGCGAAGATCCTCAATCAGATAACAGCAAAGAGATTCCTGAAGGCGCATCATTAAAATTAGGAGTCGATATTGCTGCGTATGAAAACGACTAGAAAATTAGTTGTTACATGTTTAGCCCTTTTAACAGGTGCTTCTGTTGCCGGTTCAATTACTAGCACAGTTGCGTGGTTTGAATATGCCACTAGAGCACAAGTAGCGTATACCGGTACCACTTCCCATTGTTCCAAATTATTAAGAATATCTTCTGATAATGGCACAACCTGGGGAACTGATATCACACTCAATTCGCTACACACTCAACCATTCGCACCTATTACTACAGGAGCTCAAGCAAAAGACGCTGCTCTTCCAAGCAGTTTCTACGCACAACCAAATTATAGACAAGGCTCCTACGCGAACTGGTTAACAGCTAGTTCAGATAATTATGCCCAATTCTCAGTATTGGTCAAAGTTAATGATGTCGATACTTCTACTCCTCAGTTAGCCAATGATGTGTACATCACTGATGTCACAATTCAAGACGCTACCACTGGTGGTGCACCAGACCTCTCTGATGCATTAAGAGTGCATATTGCTACTTCAGACAGCAAATATTTCTTATTTGCGAAAAGTTCAACTTCCACAGCCGTTGGTGGTTACTTAGATATCAACAATGATAACGAGTACGATACCGAAGGATATGAGTGGAGTACAACTCCAATCGTTTATGGTGAAGAAGGAGCTGTTCAAACATCTTATTTAGCGAACGATAGCACAATTATTGCCGCTGAAGATCAATATGGTACTTTATCAGGTGGAACTTCTATTGGCTCAACAAAAACAACGGGATACTTAGAAGTAACCATTACAATTTGGCTGGAAGGATGGGCCATCTTATCAAGAGGCATCGATTATAGTTCTTCCACAGACACTATTAACAAACAAAATACTCAAATTTGGGACAATTCGACCTATATTAACAAAAAATTCAACGTTGGCTTAACGTTTGGAGTCCAATTACATTCCGACTCAGAATAAGCCAAAAAATTAAAATAACCTCTTTTAAAAGGAGAATTAAAATTATGAAAAAGAAAGTAATTGTTTCTGCTCTCAGTCTTGCAATTGGCGCTGGTCTCGCCGGTTCAATCACAGGCACTGCTGCATGGTATCAATATTCCACAAAAACCCAAGCAGCCTTAGTTGGTCTTGCCGGTGGAACCAAAGGCAATTTACAAATGAGAATCAGAAAAAACGGCCAAGCTTTAGATGAAGGTTGGACAACCCGCATTACAAAAGAAGAAATGGCCACATTCCTTGGCGCAAAGAAAATTGTGCCATTAACGAGTGGCCAAATGAATAGAAATGATAACCTTCCACTGGATCTTTATTGTAACCCATTATATGGTTATGAAAATCAAACTTCTTGGAAGAAAGCCGTTGCCGCTAACTATATCAGTATCCCATTAGAGTTCAGATATGTTGAAACTAATGATACTGGCAGCAGTAATCTTGCTAAAGATATTTATCTTTCCGATTTGTATATTGCCCAAGATGCGGATGATGCAACTCATGAAGATATTTCCTCTGCAATTCGTTTCCATATTGCTGCATATTCAGATCCATCCGCTAAAGTCAATAGATTAGTTTCTAGAGACGGTGGCGAAACTGTAACACACGGTTATTTAGACCTCAACGGCGACGGTGAAGACGATCGTAAATATGACAACAAGTCAGATAAATATGGATTCACAGATGGCGCTGGTGAAAAAATTAGCTACGGCGGTACATCAAGTATTCAAACCGCATACGCAGCTAAAGTGACATCTGCTCCAGCTCTTCCAATCCTAGCGGATATTGAAAATAATATTATTGAAGACAGAAAACTTGGCGCAACATTAACCGCTGCTGATCAATTCTTACAAATGGATATTACCATTTGGGTTGAAGGCTGGCAAAAACTTCCAGAAGGTGGTAGTGGAAAAGCCATCTGGGACGTTGAAGATTTCGCCAATTCAGTATTTGATATTGGTTTCGAATTCGAAACACCACACAACGACTAGAGCAAAACTTATAATATAGATTACATATCGGCAAAGCCACGCACGTATAATGTATGTGGCTTTGCTGGTGTAAACAATTTATAATGAAAAGAAGGAAGGAGTATATGAAGAAGTTTAACCCCACAAAAATCTTGTTCGGTTTTTTAGGATTAGCTACATTTGCCTCATTAGTAGGTTCAGTTAGCGGATCTTTAGCGTGGTATGCATATAGTGCTCGCGCTTCTATGTCATATACTGGTACTTCTATTGAAAGAACTTCCCAACTTCAAGTTGGTGTTGTTTCTGCTAATGCAATTGATTACACAGAAGCGGAAATGGTGGAAGACACTTCCATTACCGATTTAGAAGGTAATCATTACTATTTTGCTCCAATTGGTGCAGGTCTTACTTCTTCAATTCTTGAGAAGTACTTAGACGCAAACGGTTTTGCTATTAACTACTTAATTCCTACAACTTCTGGCTCTTATGAAATCGGAGATCCTTTTTTACTCAAAAAATCGCCTAATTTAGATACTGGTTTCATCAATAATGATAAAGAGGCTCCTCGATACCATTATGCTTATTTCAAATTTGTCTTTAGAGTAGCAAAGAATGCCTATTCAGCGACTTCTGAATATCTTCCAAATCATGAGATTTGGTTATCCGATGCTCAAGCCAAAGCTTCTAGTTCTGGTCAAGGCGATGTTTTCAAAGCCTTAAGAATTTATATCGACCGCAAAGAAGGATATGGTAATGACTATGTTTTTAATCCGGGCGCAAGCGCTGCGGGCGAAACAAAAGTCGGTGGCTTATTAGATCTCGGCGGTGACGGCATGTATGATTACGATGCTAATAGCAACGAAATCATCTATGGTGAATATGACCAATCAATTGCTGATTCAAAGAGAACAGCGAATTACCAAGGTGCTGATGAAATCGACGATGTTAATGAATCTGGTGCAACAAGTCTTGATTCATTCACTGCTAAGCATGGCATGGGTAAAAACTACTACACCAAAGAAAGCCTCGCGGAATGCGGCATTAAAACTGCTAAATATTTGTCTTTAAGCGATATCGCACCTGTGAGAAATTCTTCTACTGGTGAACTTGAAAATCCAGAAGGCAAAGTTACATCATTATGTAAAACCGATGAAACTGATCACAATATCGCTCGTGTTGATATGACAGTCTATTTAGAAGGCTGGGATTTCTCTGTTGTTGATTCAGAGGAAGGTCATTTATTTGATATCGGTTTAACATTTGAAATTAATAAGGTGGCTGCCAATGACTAGAAAAAGAATTATTCTGACATCTATTATAGGCACCGTTGCTTTAGCAACGTTAGCGACATCCATTACTTTAGCCTGGTATGGTGCTTCTAACATGCTCAACATTAATACTTTTGATATTGGTATTATTGGTAATTCCAACTTAAAAATATCGACTAAAACGGACTTAGATTCGTTTAGAGAGGAAATAACTAGTGAACAGTTCAAAGAGGAAATTGGTAAAGATTTCCTATTTGTGCCTGTCAGTTCCATGTATCGAAATTCATGGATGGACGAAAATAAAGACATGCCTGTCTTCTATGATTGTTCTAGTTACCTTACTCCTTCATCTGGTATTCCAGATAAGAAAATTGCCACAAACGGGTTCTTCTCTAAAAAAATCTATTTATTATCCGATTTAAACTATTATGTCTCGCTTGACCTTGCGGAAGACAAGACCTTCCTCAACAATAACAGTGACGCTAATTTTTCACGCGCGCAGACTATACATGCGGACATAAAGAAAACTAATCCGGATACGACAGTGACCATTAATGAAATTAAGGATAGCCTTGATAACCTTAAAAACTGTATGAGAATGTCAATCCTGGTCAATATCGAAGGAAACTACAAATACTACGTTATCGATCCATACAAGGATGAAACAGACAAAACAGTGTTCGGTGGACTCCTCGATAACGATGGTAATGGCTACTATGATGTTTACACCGATTATAGTGATGGTCCAGACCAGAAAAAAGAGAGAGAAACAGTGTATGGAGAAGTCAATGATCGTTCATTAATTGTCTATGATGATCCAGAAAATGATGGTAGTTCTCCAAGCACTTATCACCCAACTCCTAGCGATCAGTATTTCGGTAATTCGTTCCTTGGAGAAAACAAAGATACAGCCTACACATTTAATAAACAGGCCAGTATCGCAAATGGTATGAAATTCGTCGAAGAAGAATCCATCTCCTTCGAGGATCTCAGAAACAATGAATCACTCATTAAAATCCCATGTTATAAAGATGTGATAACAGAAATTGTTGTCTCCATCTATCTCGAAGGATGGGACCATCAATGCATCAACGCAACGATGGGTGCAAGCTTCGAATCAAAAATCAGTTTTAAACTCAATGGAGGTATTGTCTAATATGCAAGCGTACTTTGAATACTTAAAAGACATGTTCGAACGTGTCATGGGACACATTGGTTATTTCTTATACAAGGCATTCATCTCACCTTGGACAGATTTACCAAAGAACTTTGGCGAATATAACGATAGACTTGCTAACTACTCTGGTGCTTTTGGCTTCTGGGGTTGGTTCTTCTACGTTTTATTCATGCTCCTTCTCATCGGCTTTGTCGGTGGTTTAGCGTTCTTAATCTTCATTTTCTTCCGTAAATACGTGAGATTTGTGAAGAAAGAACTTGATAAAGAAGAACTTAGAAGACAAGTTGAAAGACTTAACTACGAGTTATATCAAGCCGTCCAAGAAAAAGACAAAATCCTCAACCTCAAAGTTGGTTATATGGGTCTTCAAGCTCCATCAGATATGGATGAAGAAAGTAAAGAAACAATCGAAGAAGTTTCCGCTAGATTCCCAAAACTCATCCGTGTTGATAACAAATATCGTGGTGCTAACTTAGACATTCCAAATAGACCAGACTTAACACTTGAAGAATTATGCAATTCCTTCCGTAACTTCTGTGCCTCCCAACTCAAGTTATATTATAGAGAAGATGTTGTTAAACAATTATTCGCCGGTATGGCTACTTCTAAACTCATCATTTTAGAAGGTATCTCTGGTACAGGTAAAACATCCATGGCTTTCGCCCTTGGTAAATTCTTCTCATTTGATAGTGCTATTATCCCTGTTCAACCATCTTGGAAAGATAGATCTGAATTATTAGGTTACTATAACGAATTCACTAAGAAATTCAACGAATCCGAATTCTTAAGAGCGTTATACACAACCACATATAGAAAAGACTTAAACGTCATCGTCCTCGATGAAATGAACTTAGCCCGTATTGAATACTACTTCGCTGAATTCTTATCCGTCATGGAAATGAGAGATCCTAACGACTGGTTAATCGACTTAATTCCTTCTCCAATGTCAAATGACCCAGTCAATATTAAAGAAGGTAAACTCTTAGTGCCACAAAACGTTGTCTTCTTCGGTACAGCCAATAACGACGATAGTACATTCACAATTTCCGATAAGGTTTATGATCGTGCTATTTCCTTATTCTTTGACGATAAAGGTCGTCCATTTGAAGCGGCTAACCAAGAAGCAATGTCAGTTCCTTATGACCAATTAAGAAGATTATATGATAACGCTATCAACCAATATCCAATTTCTGATGATATGCTCAAGAAATTCGATACACTCGATAACTTCGTCATTAAGAAATTCAAACTCGCCTTTGGTAACCGTATTTTAAAACAATTAGAAACATTCATCCCAGTCTATGTTGGCTGTGGTGGTACTGAAGTCGATGGTTTCGATTTCATCTTCACAAACAAAGTTTTAAAGAAATTCGAATCTCTTAACATCGCCTTCTTAAAAGACGAATTAAAAGAACTCGATGCTCAATTAGATAAATTATATGGCAAGGGCAATTTCAAAATGGCCCACAATTACATCACAGGCTTAATTAAGAACAACTAATACTAATGGAAAAAGTTAAATCACTCAAAAAAATCAATCGTAGCTACCATGGTCACATGAGAAGCTTAACTAGAGCGGGAAGAGAAAGAGACATTCTCGCTGCTTTAGCAAGCGGTAAAAACACCTACATGAGAATGGA
>CADCCA010000022.1 GCA_902799855.1 uncultured Erysipelotrichaceae bacterium
ATCCGTTCGATTCCTCCCATCCCCTTTAAAATGTATCAATGTTGTAGTGCAACCCCTTTCAAAAAGGACTAAATGTATCAATATTGTTGTACTAACACATTAGAAAATAACAGGATCGATACGATGGTCCTGTTTTTTTATAAGTACGAATTGCGCTTTATAACAAATATATTTAGAATATTAACCATGAAAAAGAAAGTAGTTGTTTTAAGCCTATTGATGTCACTTTTTCTCATAGGTTGTTCCACTGGTAACTCAAGTAAAAGTGGTGATTCAAGTAATGAGAACACATCTTTTTCTAGTGAAGAACAATCTAGTAGCAATTCAAGCAAACAATCATCAACGGTTTCTTCCTCTATGTCTTCAAGTTCGTTATTTTCAGCATCTAGTTCTTCAGTAGAAGCTTCTTCTAGTGCATTCGCTAGTTCTATAACTTATGTTGTGGTTACCTCTGTTAGTTTGAATAAGTCTTCTTTAGAAATGTTTGAGGATGATTCATCTTTCTCTTTAGTGGCCACAGTCTTACCTAGTAACGCTAGTAATAAGGAAGTCACTTGGTCAAGCAGTAATACTTCTGTTGCCACTGTTTATAACGGTAGTGTGACCCCAGTAGGAGTGGGAAACGTAACGATCACAGCCTCAACTGTTGATGGTGACAAAACAGCGACTTGCAGTGTTGTAGTTAAAGAACATCAGACTATCCCTAATTATGTTATCCATGGTTTATTCTATGGAGAAACTGAGTGGACTGATAAACAAATGGTCCTCAATCCATATTCAACTACCGAATATATGATTCAAGGTGTCTCGCTTCACGCTAACGATATCTTTAAGATTCATATGTATGGAGATAAATGGTATGGATATTCTAGCGTTAAGTCATCTACTCCATCAGGTTTAGTGACTGCTGCTCCAAGCGATGACAATATCAAAGTTTTAACAACTGGTGTTTACGATATTTACTCCGATTATAACGAGTCTGATGGTGGACATATTTACCTTGCTAGAGTTGATGGTCCAACAGGAAATATCAGTGTAACCGGTATTTCATTAAGCCATTCAGGTAAGTATTTATTAACAAGAAACGAATTTGTTATTACTCCAACCGTCTATCCTAATAACGCGACCAATAAAGAAGTGGTATGGACTTCAAGCGATACGAGTATCGCTACAGTGACCTCCGCTGGAAGAGTTATCGCCAGTGTTAATAGTAAAGTTGGTAGTACAACTATCACCGCTAAAACAGTGGATGGTAATTTCACTGCAACATGTCTTGTTTATGTCAGTGCGTCGCAATATCCAGATTATTGCCTAACTGGTGTACTTGGTGGTAAAAGGGTTGTTGGTTGGAATACTAAATATGCTGGATTACCATTAGGTAGTGGCAAATATCTCATCCCAGATGTTGATTTATTAGCAGGGGATGAAATCTCAATCTTCACCAATTCTGGCGCGACACTAAAGAATAAAACTAATCAGACTTATACAAAATTAGTGGATAAGAATATGTCTGTTAATGTCTATCTCGATATTAACGAAGCGAATTATAACTACCTAAGTTTTGTCAGTAAAACCACTCGCTAAATAAAGGAACATTGGCTCGAAATATCGGGCCTTTTCTTTATTTTTATCATTATTAAAATATTTAGACCACATCAAAAGAAGATATGGTTTTAAACGTTTATCACTAGATAGGCGAGGTTGCTTTAAATACAATAAAACATTATGATTTACCTATGAACGAAAACGAAGAAAAGAAGAAGCAGAACGTATTAACGATTACTTCTGCGACATTAACTGTCATTAACTTTTTATCTTTTATTGCCTCCATTTATTTCTTTTCAATTGGCGCTTTTACACACATTGTTTTATTAGTGTTCTGTTGCATTTTGGTCGTTAGTTTTGTGATGGCGATTGTCGCTAATAGAGTTGAACACGTTAGAGTGGCTGGCCGAACTTTAATCACAGTTAACTCAATTATCTTAGGTATTGGGGTGTGGATCGCTTTGCTCGGTTCTATAAAAATCGGTTTTGGTAACCAAAGGGAAGAACAAGATCAACGAACGCTACAAGAAGCATCACGTAACGCTACGATTGAACACGTTAAAGGTGTGTTACCAGATAAGAATCTTTACCTTGGTTACTATACAAAGAACGATGCTGGTGAAGCATATTATTACTATGATGACGATGGTGAAATTGTTAATAAGTTCCGTCAAATAGAATTTACTCTTACAACTTTTGATGTGTCTCCTGAACTGAGAGAATACCATAGTCTTGATGGTGGTAGTGAAATAGCGTTTTTCCTAGATTATAGCGGCGTTAGTGTTCATGGTTCTGCCTATCGCAATTCTTTGATTAACGGGTATTCTCATCATGATGTATATAATTATTACTCTTGCGACAAAGAAGATATCGAAGAACTAATTGCAATGGTGGATGCTAAAAAGGTATCTCAACAAACCTATTATTATACTACTGAAGCTGAAATTAGAAATAATACAACTTTAGAATCCGTCATTGATGCATTAAACGAAGAAGGCAATCTCTCACAGTTTTCTTTGTTTAAAGAAGAGCAAGTCAGTCCATATAAATACTCTTTGTATAATTTTATTGATATCGATAAAGAAATGTATGGTGCTTTGAAAAGCATCGACTTTGCTAGTGTTCAGGTAGTGGATAATTTTTACCATTATCGCGAGTATGGTTTTGCTAATGAACCCGTTAAGGGATCTAGATACTCATTATTGTTTGATTATTATCATCAAGCCTTTATTGTCAATATCAAATATCCTGATGTAATCGGCATTAATAGATATATCGAAATATCATATAAGCTCAAGCAAGAAGACGTCGATAATCTCATAAATAAAGCCATTGAAATCGCAAAAAAATATAACAATAAAGAGACGCTTTTCGATTATTAATGCTAAATAAATATAATTTATTCTCCTTTGGAGAATATTTTTTTGTCTAATAAAAATAAAACCAGTGTGGCACTTTTGTGACAACCAATATTGTAATATTTCGCCGTAAGCATTTTACGCTACTTTTAATCGGAATTAGCTAGAGAAGGAAATGCTGAAAGTATCCGCACCATAATGAAGCGGAGCAGTGCTAGATTCTTAATGTTTCATGTTTAGTGAGTCAACATTCGCTAGGACAAGTGGTGGATAACCGGAAGCCGTCGTAATTAAACGACACCCAACAAGCTCAGGTTATCAATGCACTAAGCGAAAAAGACCGCAAGCAATTAGGAATCAGCACTTCTTTTTTATTTTTTAAAAATTATTCTTTTATGTGACACTTTTGTGACAAATTGCGTTTTATAATCAACGTGTTTTATCAAGATTATCAGTTATTTTGATAAACGTTTCTCCTAATTGGTCCTGATAATGACCTAAAACCTATTAATGGTGGTGACGCACCTAAAAACGTCTTTTTTTACATGTTTTCAAAAACACCTCAAACTTTGTTTGTCGTTGATAAAAGTGTAAAAAAGTGTAAAATAATATTGACTAATAAATGTAAAAAGCACTATATTGTTAGCGAGGAAAAAATGATGGAATTAACTTTCTCAATTACTGAATTATCCAATCTCACTGGTAAGACTAGACCAACCATCTATAAATACTTAAAAGCGTATCAAGATTGTAAGTATGATGATCTTCCATATAGCTTTATTCAACTTTTCTCGTTGATGGAAAAAAGCGGTGTTAGTCGTAAAGAAATAATTGAATATTGCTTAAAGAATTTCAAATCAGTGGATGAAGATATCAAAGTAAATGAAATTGTTAATCTCATTAAAGAAAACAAAAACAAAATCGATTTAGATAACTTAAAAAGAATGCTTGAGGAGGAAATCAATAAATGAATGAAGTAATGATTAATTATAACGAAAAAGATTTATTAGTCTTCTTTCAACAAGTTAGATTAAAGAAAGCTAAAGAACTAGCCGATCAAAATGTTAAAACTGCTTATAAAAATAAGGAAGGCTCTTCTTTTCAAGAAAAACTCTCGAATTTCTCACGTTTTTTACAAAGAAATATCAAAAGTAGTGATGCCATCAAAAACCACTCTAATGGGGCATTAGACAAGTTTAACGCTAATCATGATAAAGTCATGAGCAAAGAAGAAGCCGTTGACTTAATTAAACGCTCTTTTGAAAACGATAACTACGGTTTAGCGAAATTATTATTCGCAGCCTCTGTTATCTTAGATAACGAATATAAATATGAATATTTAGAAGAAGGATTATCTGAAGCATCAAAGATTCTCTATGATAACGAAGATACATTATTAGATATCAAAAGAGATTTAGAAGAAAACTTCCGTTCCATCTCTTTAACTTCATTAACTAATTTTGAAAAAGGCGCTTTAATCGGTGCAGCGGGTATCGCTATCATCTTAGGCCCATTATTCGCTATCGCGGGAGCAACAGTGGGTGTGATCGCTGCTCATAGTCTTCTTTCAAAGAATAATGAAAGATTTAAAGAAGAATTCAAGAATGCTTCTAGCCAAGATAACGCTTTCTACCTCGCTATTGAACTCACCTATATCCAAAGGATAAAGAACTCTCTTAAAGAGGATGAATTCAAAGAAGAACTCGATTCCATCTTAAAACACTTAGAAGAAGTCAAAGGTGATTTAGATTACTTCTTGTTCGTTGAAAAAGCTAACACTAAAGAAAACAAAGAAAAAATGCAAGTCTTACACGCGTTTGATAAACGCTTAGTCAAAGTATTAGGCATTGATTAATAGGAGGAAATAACAATGAATAACATCTGTGAAGCATATTGGAGAACAATTTTTCTCACCATCTTAAGATACTTTTCCATTCTCATGATTATGAGTGGTGGAGCATTCATCATTATCGGTCATCTCATTAGCCCATGGTTCTATTTTGGTTTATTCTCTTGGCCGTTATTCATTATGCTTGGTTTCGTCAATCTCAAATACATTCATTTATTAGATAGACAAACTCGCGAAGATCTTAAAAAAAGCATGAATCACTAAGAAAAAACGACTCAAATCACTGAGTCGTTTTCTTTATCCTTTTTTTAAAATTAATTATCCTGTGCCAAGCTAGAAAAGGCATAAGTTGTTTTAGAAGAGAATGTTTCACCCGCTCTTAAGATCGTTGTGCCATAACTATCAAATTCTGGATGATTAATCATATCTGGCATCATTTGGGTTTCTAAACAAATATCACCATTTCCTGCCTTATAAAGTTGTAAACCTGGTCTATCGGTATAAACATCAACTCTAATTTTAGAATTTCCACCAGTCATTGTCGCTACTTTACGATAGCCAGTGCCGTTTAAAACGTAATTATCATCGTAGTCTTCGTTTTTGAAGCTACTTTCTTCGCGATAATCAAACTTGGTGCCACTAACTGGAGAAATCGCTCCGGTTGGAATTTGATTAGATAATGGTGTGTAGTTATCTGCGAGGATTTGTAATTTCACATTGCTATAATCTCTTTGATCGCTACCATTTAAATTCATAAATAAATGGTTGGTAGGATTACATAATGTATCTTTAGTGGTGGTAGCGCTATATTCGATAGATAATTCTGAATTCTCATTTAATGTGTATTTAACAGTCATATCCATCTTACCTGGATAACCATTTTCTCCATCAGCGGAAGAAATGGAATAAGTAATAGAAGAAGCTGTTTGTTCAACTTTTGTCCAGTCTTTTGTAGCAAAAGGTCCTCTCCAAGAATTCATGCCACTGCCTTGACCGCCGTGAAGTGAGTGCTGTCCGTTATTTACAGAAACGCTATATTGAGTATCATTAAGCGTAAATTTGCCGTAGGCAATTCTATTGGCCACTCTTCCAACGGTGAAACCATCTTTAGCGATTTGTTTGTTTTCCCATTTGATAGTGTCAATACTCGCGCCATTGGCTTTGAACTTAACTATTAAATAGCCATTAGATAATTGGTTATCAACATAGCCGGCTTGGCTAGATGAAGGAGTATTGCTACTGCTGCTCTTCTTAGAAGTGGTGTTGTCTTGACTTGAGACGTCGCTACTAATAGAGGATTCTTCAATGCCAGAAGAACTATTTTCTTTACTATTTTGACTGGAGTTACCAGAGCAACCAATCACCAATGCTAAAGAGGCTAAAGCCAGTAAAGTTACATATCTTTTTTTCATAATTCATTTACCTGTCCTTATTAGTTTCACATTTATTGATGATTTATTCAAGTACAACAAATGTTGTAATGTCATTCATTTTCCTTTAAAATGCCTAGTGATATGAAAAAAAGTAAATTATTATTGAGCATTTTTGCTCTCTTATCTCTAGCAATTACTGGTTGCAATTTTAATAATGCTTCGAGTTCATCTAGTTTTGTTTCGCAAAATAGTTCGAGCGTCGAAACGTCTATTTCTTCAATTGAGACAACTTCAAGTTCATCAAATGTCTCAAGTAGTGATGAATATTCATCCACGAGTAGCCTATCTTCAAACGAAAGTTCATCTTCAAATGTCTCATCATCTAGTAGCGTAGCTAGTAGTTCTTCTCAAGCTAGTTCTTCTAGCGTGATTAGTTCATCAAGCAGCGCCTCTAGCTCATCAAGTGTTTCTTCTAGTAGTAGTGCTTCTTCAAGTAGTGTTTCTAGCAGTTCTAGCCAAAGTAGTTCATCAAGTCAGACTAGTTCAAGTTCATCATCATCTTCTAGTTCTTTGGTTGATAAAACAGTGACATTAGATATTTTTGCTTTTAACGATACGCATGGTAATGTCGTTGATACGCAAGGTAAAGGCATTAGTCTAGCCAAGACATCAACTGCTTTGAAAGAATTATCTAAAGATAAAAACTCAATATTCATCTCTCAAGGTGATATGTGGCAAGGATCTGTTGAAAGCAACTATACACGTGGAAACTTAGTTACAGAATGGATGAATTCTTTAGACTTTGTCTCAATGACTGTTGGTAACCATGAATTTGACTGGGGCCAACAATATATCTCTAATAATGCTGAACTAGCTAATTTCCCAATCCTTGGTATTAATGTTTTATATCGCGATACCAATACACGCGTTAATTATCTTAGACCATCCACTATAGTGGAAAGAGATGGTGCTAAAATCGGCATCATTGGGGCAATTAGTGATTGCTATACATCAATTTCTAGCAGTTTTGTTGAAGACATCTATTTCGCTTCAGGCGATACATTAACTAATATGGTGAAAGCGGAATCCGCGCGTTTAAGAAGCGAAGAAAACTGCGATTTCATCATTTATTCCATCCACGGTGATTCTTCTGAAAACGGGGTTTATGATGAAGACCTTAGCAATGGTCATTATGTTGATTTGGTTTTAGAAGGTCACTCCCATAAAAAATATAGTCGTGTAGATAGCTACGGAGTTTATCACTTCCAATGCAACGCTTCTAATCAAAACGTCTATCAAATCACTATTGATTTAAACTTAAAAACCGATAGTTATAGCGTCAAAACCGCTACAAATCTCAATTTCTCTTACTCAAGCTCTCCATATAAGTATTATCAAGAAGATGAAGTAATGAAGGGTCTTTTAGATAAATACTATGATAAATACAGCATTGCCTATAAAGATTTAGGCATTGTTAGCTCATATAAAAACGCTGATGATTTACGTAGTAAAGTTGCAGATCTTTACTATGAAGAAGGATTGGAAAAATGGGGTAGTCAATACGATATCACTTTAGGCGGTGGCTTTATGTCATGCCGTAATAGTGGTATTGGTCCAGGAATGATTAAATATTCTGACCTCATGGAATGTTTCCCGTTTGATAACGAAATAGCGCTTTGTTCCATTACTGGTGGCAACTTTAATAGAACGCAGTTCATCACAGGTGATTATCGCTACTTTATCACTTGGAAAGATGAATCTATCAAAGATAACGTGAATTATTTCCAAACCTATTACTTAGTTACTGATACATATACCATTGATTATTATCCTAACTATCTTAATGTTGTGGAGTATCTAAAGCCTGGTCGCTATGCAAGGGATATGTTAGCGGACTATATCGCCGCTGGTAACTGGGATGAGAATCCAGTTATTACCGATACTCATGAAGGCACAATTAATGATCCAAAAACCATTGAAGAAGGTCGTGCTTTAGGTCTTTTGTACACATATTACAATCAATCAACTCCATATTTCTTTAAAGGCGTTGTTTCTCGTTCAGCTCAAAGCTTAGGTAGTTCTGGTGATATGAGAAGCGTTTATGTCAAAGATGCCGATAAAGATAATGAAATGCAGATTTATTTCTTAAAGAAATCTGAAAACGCCACTTTAGATAATGGAAACTGGAATAGTGTTGATGAATTATCAATTGGTGATGTACTCGTCTTTAACGGTCGTCCGTTCTATTACAATAGTTCAATATTAGAATTCGCTAGTGGCTCATGGGCTTATTCTATTAATGGTGTTGTTACCGCCTAAAATATTAATTAGATAAAACAAAAGTAGTGTGTGAATCAGCAATTATTGGTTGCATCTTTTTGTTTCATTTGACTTATTTACAATAAAGGTGCTAAATATTGTTTGGAGGAGATTAAAAAATATGAGAAATCTATCTAAGACATTCTTATTGATTGGTGCAATCTTTGCCATTATTGGTATTTTTGCCTTTATTGGTTCATCTGTTGCTTTCTTCTATGTTGGCACAGCTAAAGACACCGAATTCATTAAAGAAGGTTTCCAAAATATCTGGGAACAACTTCCAGGTGATACCGACGCTGAAAAGATTGAGGCTATCCAACTTTTGTCCAACGCAATCGGCGTTATCTGCATCATCGCTGGTGTTCTTAGTATCCCAACAATCGTTGTTTCATTTATAGCAAGAAACAATCACGCTACAGGCTTATTCGTTGCAGCTATCGTTTTAAGCGTTGTCTTAGCAGGTAACATTTTCATTATCTTAGGCGCTATCTTCGGATTAGTGGCTAATAGTAAAGAAAGAAATCAACAAATTAATCCTGCTTATTAGTAGCGTCACTGACATAGGCCTCATGGCCTTGTCCGAAAACAAGCTTAAATATTTCAAAATATTGAGCGAAACTTACTAGATGAGAACCAATGTAAGCGGTCTCGTAAATGACACCGTATTCATTGGTTTTTATTTTGTTATCTAAAAAACCATGGCTTCTATAGAAGTGTTTTCTTAATACACGTTCCTCATAATTTTGATATTTTGGATCAACTTCTTCATAACAAAGCATTAATACATAATCCTTATATTTTCTTTTAATGGTTTCCAAAATCTGACCGCCATAGCCTTGGTGACGATAGGAGGCGGAGACCGCCAAAAAGAAGATAGAACAAATATCTTCATGGAAGGCTAAATAAGCAAAACCAATAAACTTCTCTTCATCATAAAAAGTTAATAGAGTCATCTCTTTTTTCTTCAAACTATTTAAAAAGATATCGAGTGGTGGTCTTTCTTCTTCGGGGAAGGCACTTAAATATAAGTCACTCACTTCTTTAGTGGTTTTTTCGTTTTCTATATAAATCTTTGTTTCTAACATAGTGATATTTTAGCAAAAACTATTTAATAAGGTTTATGAATTTGTCATAATGAAATTGTTAGAAAGGGCTTTATCTTCTTATAGATAAGCAAACATATTTATGAAACCACTAGTCGTTTATTTTTCACGTGTTGGCGAAAACAGTGTCAACGGACAAATTGAAATCATTAAGAAAGGCTTTACGGAAATCTTAGCAGAGAAAATCAGCGCGCTTAAAAACGCTCCAATGTATAAGATTGAACCAGTTGAACCGTATCCTTCTTCTTATGAAGAATGCGTGAGACGTTCTAGAAAAGAAGATGAAGATGGTGGAAGAGTTCCTTATTTAAATCCATTACCAAATTTAGATGAATACGATGTCATCTATTTAGGTTTCCCATGCTGGTGGAGAACTTATCCAAGAGTGGTTGCCACATTTATCAATGATTATAAATTCATCGGTAAAACCATTTATCCATTCTGCACAAATGAAGAAGGTTCTTTAGGCTTAGCGGAAATGGAACTTAAAGGTAGTGCAAGAGGGGCCATCATTAAACCTGGCTTTGCCTGCAAAGGTAGTGAAGTAAACGACATCGATGCTAAACTTGAAGCGTGGTTAAATAAATAGGTAAATAATTATGAAAAAAAGTGTCACACAAGATATTTATTACGTTGGTGTAAACGACCATAAAATCGACCTCTTTGAAGGTCAATACATCGTCCCTAATGGCATGGCGTATAATTCCTATGTCATCAAAGATGAACTCATCTGTGTCATGGATACAGTTGATCAAAAATTCACCGAAGAATGGCTTAATAATATCGCGGATGTTTTAGGAAACGAAAAACCCACATATTTGGTAGTCCAACATATGGAACCAGATCACTCCGCTAACATCATCAATTTCTTGAAGAAATATCCAGAAACTTATGTCGTTGGTAACACCAAAACATTTAAGATGATGGAACAATTCTTCAATCAAGAAATACCAAACAAAATGGTAGTGAATGATGGAGATTCCTTAAACTTAGGAAAGCACGTTCTAACATTTGTTTTTGCCCCAATGGTCCACTGGCCAGAAGTCATGGTCACCTATGATAGTTTTGACAAAGTCTTATTTTCTGCAGATGGCTTTGGTAAATTCGGCGCTTTAGACGTGGAAGAGGAATGGGACTGCGAAGCCCGTAGATACTATTTTGGTATCGTTGGTAAATATGGTGCACAAGTTCAAGCCTTATTAAAGAAAGCTGCCACTTTAGATATCCAAATGATTTGTCCACTACATGGACCAATTCTCAAAGAGAATCTTGCCCATTATATTAAGCAATATGACATTTGGAGCAGTTATCAAAGCGAAGTTGATGGTGTCGCTATTTTCTATACATCTGTATACGGCCACACCAAAGAAGCAGTGGAGCTATTAAAAGAAAAACTCGAAGCCAATGGCACTCCTAAAATCGCTATTGCAGATTTAGCCAGAGACGATATGGCGGAATGCGTAGAAGATGCTTTCAAATATTCTAAAATCGTTTTAGCCACAACGACATATAACGCTGGTATCTTCCCATTTATGGATACCTTCATCGCCCATTTATTAGAAAGAAATTATCAAAATAAGAAAATCGCCATTATTGAAAATGGTACTTGGGCCCCAATGGCGGCTAAAGTTATCAAAGATAAATTCGCTAATTCAAAGAATATTACTTTAGTGGAACCAACCGTTCGCATTATGTCCGCGCTTAATGAAGATAGCAAAAAACAAATCGATGCTTTAGCAGAAGCCCTCAGCAGCGACTATAAAGCCATCAAAGAAATCAAAGAAGAAAATAATCCACAATTAGATCCAAAAGCCTTGTTCAAAATTGGCTATGGTTTATATGTCGTTACCAGTAACGATGGAAAGAAAGATAACGGCTGTATCGTTAATACTGTTAGTCAATTAACCGATACTCCTCTTAGAGTAGCGGTCAACATCAATAAAATGAACTATTCTCACGATGTCATCAAAAAGAGTGGTGTTCTTAACGTTAACTGTTTGAACAACGAAGCCCCATTCAGTGTCTTCCAAGACTTTGGTTTCCGTTCTGGTAAAGATGTTGATAAGTTTGAAGGTAAAGAAGTGCTTAGGAGTGAAAACGGTTTAGTGGTCTTACCAAACTTTGTGAATGCCTTCTTCTCTTTGAAAGTTGATAACTATGTTGATTTAGGCACACATGGCATGTTCATTTGTTCCGTTACTGAAAGTAAAATCATCAATAATATTGAGACAATGACTTATAACTATTATCAGGCTAACGTCAAACCAAAACCAAATACCGAAAAGAAGAAAGGCTATGTCTGTAAAGTATGCGGTTACGTCTATGAAGGCGATACATTACCAGAAGATATCGTCTGCCCACTTTGTAAACACGGCGCGGCAGATTTCGAAGAAATAAAATAAAGGAGAAACTATGAAGTACGTATGTCAAGCCTGTGGCTTCGTCTATGATGAAGACTTAGGCGACCCAGAAAGAGGGATCAAACCAGGCACAAAGTTTGAAGACTTACCAGATGATTACACCTGTGCGTGGTGTGGTGCTGGTAAAGACTTATTCCAAGCCCAATAATTAAGAAAATGGTGATAGAGCAAATGACTATCACCTTTTCTTTTTTTATTATAAAATAAGAAACATGTTTAAAAGATTCATTCATTATTACCATAATCATAAGCTCATCTTCACTCTTGATATGATCGCCGCTTTTTTAATCGCTGTCACGGGTATTACTTATCCAATTATCACTAGAGAGATGCTTTCTAGATGGGTACCTAATGAAGAACTTAAATATATCATCATCGGTGGTGCTGCCTTATTAGGCATATACATTATTAGAATGGGTTTACGCTTCTTCGTGCAATATTTCGGTCACGTTATGGGTGTCCGTATGCAAGGCGAAATGCGAAGCGACTTATTCAATAAATTACAAAAACTCCCTTATTCATATTTCGATAACCATGAAACTGGTGTCATTATGTCGACGATGACTAATGATCTATTCGACATTAGTGAATTAGCCCATCACGGTCCAGAAAATATCTTTATCGCTTCTTTTACGGCGATAGGCGCGATTACTTATTTAATCATTATCGATTGGATCTTAGGTGTCATTCTTTTAGCGGTCATTCCATTACTCGTTTTAGTGACATGGTTTTTTAGAAGAAAATTCCGTTCAGCAATGCGTAGAAGTAAAAAAGCCATCGCTGGAATTAACGCGAGATTAGAAAGTTCCATAAGCGGTATTAGAGTGACTAAAGCGTTCACTAACGAAGAAACAGAAAGAAAACGCTTCGAAGAAGCAAACCAAGAATATATCGACGCTAGACGTGATGTCTTTGCCTCAATGGGTAAATACTTCGCTGTTTCTCAGTTCATCACTGATTTCTTTAACGTTTTAGTTTTAGTGGTGGGCGGTATTTTCTTATATAAAGGTATCGGTAACTTCAAGCTACCAGATTACAGCGCTTTTATCGTTTCTGTCGGTTTATTTATTAATCCGATTAACCAACTCATCATGTTCATGGAACAATTTGAAAGTGCTTCCGCTGGATTTGCTAGATTCATTGCGTTATTAGATGAAGAAGAAGAAACCATCCATAACGGCACTAAAGAATGCCCAGCTTTAGAAGGTGATATCGTCTTTGATCACGTCAGTTTCCATTACGACACTAGTGATGAAGTTTTAGATGATGTTTCTTTCCATTTAGAAAAAGGAAAAACTCTCGCTTTGGTGGGTCCAAGTGGTGGAGGCAAAACAACTATCTGCCATCTTATTCCCCGTTTCTATTTTTTAGAAAAAGGTCATATTTATATCGATAATATCGATATTGGAGAATACACTCTCAACTCTTTAAGAGAGAAAATTGGTATCGTTCAACAAGATGTTTTCCTTTTTGGTGGCACGATTAAAGATAATATCTTGTATGGCAAAAGTAATGCTACTGATGAAGAAATTATTGAAGCCGCAAAAAGAGCGAATATTCTTGATTTTATTAACTCTTTACCAAATGGCTTTGATACCGAAATCGGAGAAAGAGGTGTGAGACTTTCTGGTGGTCAAAAACAAAGATTATCAATTGCTAGATTATTCTTAAAGAACCCACCAATTCTCATCCTAGATGAAGCAACAAGTGCCTTAGATAATACAACAGAAATGCTCATTCAAAAATCGCTTAATGAACTTGCTAAAGGTAGAACCTGTTTAGTGGTCGCACACCGTTTATCAACCATTAAAAACGCTGATGAAATTGCTGTCATCTCCCAAGGCAAAATCAAAGAAATGGGTAAGCATGATGACTTATTAAAACAAAACGGTATTTACGCTATAAATTACAGTTCAAAAATAGCGATGTTTCCATCGCTAATATTGATATCGGTTAAGCTTTTAGAATTATCTTTTTGTATAAGAATATTGAAGCCACTGACTTACTATCTTTTATCTTGCCTTGAGCAATCATCTCTTCAATTTCTTCTAAAGTAAGATAGATAAGGTCAATACATTCATCGTTATCAAGATGTCTTTCTTCTTTGACGGCCTTAGGGCAGTAATAAAGATGAATGACTTCGGTGGAATAGCCAGGAGTGGGGTAACTATCTCCTAAATGAATCATTTCAAGTGGGCGATAGCCTGTTTCTTCTAATAATTCTCTTTTAGCGGCTTCAAGAGGTATTTCACCTTCTTCAAGTTTACCCGCTGGCATCTCAATGATTTCTTCGTTCATCGCGTAGCGGTATTGCTTTTCAAAGATGAATTTGTCATCGACTTTAAAAAGAATCGCTACTCCTCCGCGATGATGAACAATCTCTCTTAATGAGGTTTGTCCATTCGGGCAAACAACCTCGTCTTTAGTGATATTAATGACACGTCCCTTATAAATTGGTTCTTGTCTCAACAATTTTTCAGTTTTGTCCATATATCAATAATACACTTTTTTACCGTCTTATTTGCAATAAATATTATTTAACTTAAAATAATAGGGATAGAAAAGAGGAAACTATGATGGAAAGTATTAAAAAAGAAAATCTTAAAAATCTCAATGACGATAAGAACAAAATCTTACGTCATGCTTTATCTAAGAGCTCCTTATACACTTTAGTGAGTTCTCAAGATGCTGATCCAGAAATGGATTTTAATTTTGATATTAATATCAAAACACTTCCTGCCGCTAACCAAAAAGCGTCTGGCAGATGCTGGTTATTCGCTGCCACTAATGTGTGCCGTGAAGTCATCGCTAAAGAATGCGG
>CADCCA010000023.1 GCA_902799855.1 uncultured Erysipelotrichaceae bacterium
TGCTGTTAGAGAAACAACAGAATCAAAAGTCTATACATTCCATAACGCAAAATTAGGCACAAAGTACTATTATAGAGCCGCCACAAGTGAAGCAGGATTAGCGGCAGCTACTGTTAAAAACATCACTTCTTCTGATGTTGCTCCACGTGTTGTTTATGTCCCAGATGTTCTTAACTTCCGTGATATCGGTGGTTGGGAATCTTCCTTAGTCCCAGGTGCCAAGATTAATCAAGGCTTATACTTCAGATGCGCACAACTCGATGCCGCTCAAGGTTCCACCACTTCTAAATTAGATATGACAAAGGGTGTAGCCGCTCTTAAAGAATTAGGCATTAAGTGTGATATCGATATGAGAGATATCGGTAACCAACCATCTCGTGGTGCTGGCCCATCCAAAGCCAACACCGCAGATTGGCCAATTACCTTCGTTTCTGCTGCTGTTGCCTCAGGTACAGAAAGTGTCCGTTGGGAAGGTGGAAATGGTATTGCTGCTCAATATGTTAAAATCTTCAATGCCATCGCAAACTGCGATAAAGAACCAGCTATGTTACACTGCACCTATGGTGCTGACCGTACTGGTATTGTCACTTTCTTCTTAGAATCCTTATTAGGCATGAGCCAAGAAGATATGACAAGAGATTACTTATGGACACAATTCACCCAAGGTAGAACAGTCAAGATCAAGGAATCTGAAGGCGCTGAATTCCCACAATGGATTAACAAAACCAATAACTGTGAAGGCAATACCTTTGCTGATAAGATGGAAAACCACCTCATCTCCTTCGGTATTGCTAAGAGCACCTTAGAAAAGATTCGCTCAATCTTCGTTCCAGGTTACGTCGCCAAGGCCTAATCGAAAACAAAACTACAGGTTACGTCGCCAAGGCCTAATCGAAAACAAAACTAAAACAAAACGAGCCATTGGCTCGTTTTTTGTTGCATTATTGATATCTATTATCCAAGAGCGATATCTAAGACCATCATTAAGACGAATCCAATCGCCAAACCGATGGTTGCTAAGTTAGAGTGATGTCCTTCGTTAGCTTCCGGAATGAGTTCTTCCACTACTACATAAATCATCACGCCTGCCGCAAAAGCAAGGACAAATGGGAGAATCGCGCTGACAAAGTATGTAACCGCCAAAGCGATACCAGCGGCAATTGGTTCCACTACGCCCGAGATAAAGCCATAAAGAAACGCTCTTCCTTTGGATAAGCCTTCTTCTTTTAAAGGCATCGAAACAATCGCGCCTTCTGGGAAGTTTTGAATAGCCATACCAATCGCTAAAGCAAGCATAGCTTGTTCACTGACATTACCAGTCATCGCACTAGCGATAATAACACCAACCGCTAAACCTTCTGGAATATTATGAAGGGTAACGGCTAATAACATTTTAAATGTCTTGCTTAATCTATTTTTCTTAATACCTTCTTCTTCATTGTTTTTATGAATGTGAGGCACCAAATAGTCGAGAAGTAACATGAATCCCACGCCAGCAATAAAGCCAATAGCAGGAATTAAATATGATCTAAAGTCTGTATATGATTCAATAGCGGGTTGCATGAGCGACCAAATAGAGGCCGCAATCATCACGCCTGAAGCAAAACCTAAAAGGATCTTTTGGAGTTTGATATCGATTTCTTTTCTAAGAAAGAAAACCATCGCACTACCGAGGGTTGTGCCCACTAATGGAATAAATAAACTAAGAATAATTAATGGTGACATACCTTGGTTATTATATAGATACACCATTACCTTTGCAATAAGGTAAAACAAAAAGCCGACTAGCGGCTTTTCGTATTATATAGATATTACAGCTGATTAGTTGACTTCAGCACCTTGGAATTGGAAGGTGTGCATATTGAAGGCATAACCAGTTAAACGTTTGAATGATAAGGTGTTGAGACCTTCTCTAACTGTCATTTCTGGCATTGGAACGAGGATTGTTGCACCTGATGAAGAAGCAAGTGTACCGAAATCGGAATAAACTAATTCGGCAAATGGAATTTCTTCGCCTTTAATATTGTATTTGGCGTTTTCAAAATCAACGACAGAACCATTGAATGTCACTTCGTTTTTCCATGTGTTGATACCGGTTGTTGTATCATCATATGTGTAAAAGAGAGCTTGGTTACCAGTCTTTGTTTCTCTGCTCCAGTAGTTGCTTGTATTACCAGTAATAGCAATCCAGAAGCGGCCAATCATATTAACTGGTGAATAGAACTTGTATTCAACTGTGGAAGCACCATCACCTTGTTTGCTTAATTTAACGTAATTGGAGTGTCTATCACTAGAAACACTGAATGTAGCAGCGGCATCATAAGCGTTGAAGTCGATAGCATAGTAGTTATCACGGCTACATTTTTTGACTTTAGCATCAACTGCGCCATCGCCTTGTGTGTATTCGTATGGTTGGAAATCGTGATCCGCTAAGATTTCTTCGGTTTTTGTTTCACCACAGGCTGTACAGGTGTATGTTCTGACGCCTGGAACTGAACATGTGGCTTCTTTAGTTACAACACCATCATTCCATGTGTGAGGGAGCTTATCGATTGGTCTTGTTTCTTCGTTTTGACAAAGAGAGCAAACGCGATGTTCGACGCCTTCAGCTTTACATGTAGCCGCTGTTTTGACTTCCCAGTTACCGTATTTGTGACCGGCAGCGATTGGTTTGGTTTCTTTTTCACCACAGATGGTGCAAGTACGTGTGGAAACACCATCAACTGTACATGTGGCAGCTGTTGTTTCTTCCCACTTACCGAATTTGTGTTTTCCATCTTCGCATTTCTTAACGCCACCGCCACCACAGGCTGTGAGAGCTAAGGAAACGAATAATGTGAGAGTTGTTAATAATTTTTTCATAAATCTTTTGCAATATAAATTGCGTTCCCTTTCTTGGGTTTTGTTTAGACCCCAAAACTAAAATGTCTTTTTATTAAAACTTTGGTACAAATGTTTTAACAAATTAATAATACAAAAACTTATTATATGATGGCAATAATTACATGCAAAAAGCACAAAAAAAGCCACCACGTGGCTTCTTAATTGTCATTATTTAAGGCTTATTTTTTATTAGCTTCGATATAATCGACAACATCTTTGACTGTTTCAAAATTCAAAGCTTGATCATCGAATGTGACACCGAATTCATCTTCGATAGCCATTGCAAACATCATGATACCTAATGAGTCAAAATGGAGATCATCCACTAATTTGGTATCCAATGTGACATTATCTAAGTTGACACTATCGTCAACGCCTTTCATTAATTGTTTTAATTTCTCTAGCATAATTTCATCCTCAACCTTGATATATTAGCAAAAATTAATTTTTCTATCAACGGAGAGCGTCTTCTCTCTCTTTTTTAGTGAAGACTGCTTCCCCACTAACGTAGTTAATGAGCATCTTAGAAATATTAACAATTGCTCTTTCATCGGAATTACCACGTGCTTTAATGATGACTTTTCTAGTGCCTAAGACGATACCACCGCCTAAAGCGCCTAAGTCATATTGTTTCATTAAGCATTGAGCGACTTCCATGAATTCTGGTCTATTCTTAATCTTGGATAATTTCACGATGTCGGTGATGAGCATTTTAGCCATACCTTCGGTGTTCTTTAAGACTTGATTACCCGCGAAACCATCGCAGACGATGACATCAGTGTCGCCAGAAAGGGCTCTATTACCTTCAACATTACCGATGAAATTAATGGTTTTGTCTTCTTGAAGAATTGGGAATGTTTCTTTGACTAAATGATTGCCTTTAGTTGGTTCGGCACCATTAGAAAGAAGAGCCACTCTTGGGTTTTCAATCTTATACATTTTCTTCATTAAGTCACTACCTAATCTCGCGAATGAATGAAGTTGACTTGAAGTGCAGTCAATGGTTGCACCAGTATCCACTAAAGCGGTATATGTACCCACGCCATTTGGTAAAATAGCTGCCATACATGGTCTAGTTTTGTTTTCATCGCTTAAGAATCTAAAACTACCCATGAGGATTGCGCCACTACTACCAGCGGTAATCATACCAGCATAGTTTTCTTCTAAGTTACCTGCTTCTTTCATCGCTAAAACTAAGGAAGCGTTTGGTTTATTCATAATACCCGTGTATGGGTTTTCATAGTTTGTAATCGTATCGTTAGCGTTAATAATCTTAATTCTAGAAGCATCGATTTCTAACTCTTTAATCTTTTGGTTAATGAGCTCTTCTGGACCAACAAGAGTAATACTTAGGTTTTCAAATTCTTTTAAAGCTAAAGAGGCACCTAAGATGACTGTTTCTGGTCCTTTATCGGAACCAAGTGTATCAACAACGATTTTATATTGATTCATAATAGCACTCCTTTATGCCCCATTATTATAACACAATCGATTAATAATCGATGCTTTTTAAATCATTTATAATTTGCTTGGCTAATTAGATTTTTTACATTTTTAAATGTATGTGCTATAATTGATGACTATGAGCGCACAACGAGTACAATATCACGCGAAAGGTTTTTCATTAAAGTTAGTCGCTTGGCTAATTAGTATTTTTGCGGTCGTCATTTCTGGGCTACTTGTTTTCTCTGTTGTTTACATTTCCCAAAAGAATGAAGAAATTAACGTTTCAACGCAGAATTATATCGTTTTAAAGAACGCCGCGAGTGATGTACAACTCGCTTCCGATGATTTAACTAATGATGTGCGTTTATTCGTCACCACTGCTAAAAAAGAATATATGGATTCTTATTTTGTGGAGGCTAATGAAACAAGAAGAAGAGAAAACGCCATAGATATTATCCACGAATTAACAGAAGGCACATCCATTCATGAGACAGTTCATAACGATGTTACTGAGGCCTATAATGAATCACAAGAATTAATGAAATTAGAATTCTATGCGATGAAATTAATCTGCTTAGATGAAGGCGTTTCATTTGAAGAATATCCTGAAGTCGCTAACTATGAGATCGATTCATCTCTTCCAGTTAGTGAATATTTTAACGAAGCGATGGAAGCGGTTTTTGGTGATGAATATATGCAAAGCAAAAAAATCATCATTTCTAATGTTGATAACGCCATTAAGACCATCGATGATTTGATGGAAAAGAACATCTCTAGAAGTGAAACATACTTAAGGGGATTAATTATCTTCCAATCCATTATTATCATCATTAACATCGCTTTTATTGCAGGTGTAGTCATCTTAATGCATATTTATATCATTAACCCAATGAACTCTGCAGTTAACTCATTAGCAAATAATGAAGAAGTGCGCGTTAAGAGCAACCGTGAATTCAACTATTTAGCGGATGTCTTTAACCGCGTCCATAAAGCGAATGAAGATATTAAAGAAAGTTTAAAATATGAAGCGGAACACGATAAATTAACGGGTTTATATAATAGAACTGGTTATGACCGCGTCTTTAAGAGTTTAAAACTCGATAAAACCATCTATGTCCTTCTTGATATCGATAAGTTTAAAGAAGTGAATGACACTCTTGGTCATGAAATGGGCGATAAGGTTTTAACTAGAACCGCTGATGTCATTAAGAAATACTTTAATGATAATAATTCTTATTTATGCCGTATTGGCGGGGATGAATTCGCGATTATCATCGATAACGCCACCACTGACATGAATGATGTGATCGTTGATAAATGTAAGAAGATGGATGAAGAAATCTCTAGAGCCGCTGGTAATATGCCTGGTACTTCTCTTTCTATCGGTATTGCTCACGGCACAATCCGCGACACCACTGATACATTATTTAGAAAAGCTGACTCTGCCTTATATAAGATTAAAAACGCTGGACGCGCTGATGTGTCATTATATAAATAATCCTTATTATTAATAAAAGAAAAAGCATGTCGTGATGGACATGCTTTATTTTGTTTATTTAAGAAATTATTTCTTTTCTTCGTCTAAGACACGAATCTTTTCGTTAATTTCTTTGACTTTTCTTTCGTGTTCTTCGATATATCTATCGCTCACTTCTCTCATGGTTTCTAAGACATCGAAGTTGTTAGAGATATCGTCGCTAGCATCTTCGGCCATTAAACCACGACCCGCTGGGATAAGGTGACCAGTAATGACGTTTTCTTTTAAGCCATGCAAGTAGTCAGTTTTGCCCTTGATAGCAGCGTCGGTGAGGACACGAGTTGTTTCTTGGAAGGAAGCGGCAGAAAGGAATGATTCTGTTTCTAACGCGGACTTTGTAATACCAAGAATTAATGGTGAGAAGACCGCTGGATGCTTTCCACTTAAGATTGCATCAGTGTTCTTCGCGGTGAAGGTGTTAACGTTAACACGTGTACCGCTTAACATATCGGTATCGCCAGCTTCAATGACTAAGACTTTTCTTAACATTTGTCTGACGATAACTTCAATGTGCTTATCGGAAATGCCGATGGACTGGGCACTATAGACTTTTTGTACTTCTTTTAAGATGTAGTTTTCTACAGCTGTGACATCAGCGTATTCTAATAATTTCTTTGGAGAAATAGCGCCTTCGGTAATCTTGCCACCATTTTTAACAGTGTCACCCTTCTTGACTCTAAGTCTAGCACCGAAGTTGGTGTCATATTCTTTAGTTTCAAGTTCGTTTTCCACTGTGACGTGATAGCAACCATTCTTTTCTTCAATCTTGGTAATCTTACCAGTGATTTCGGAAATTAAAGCTTCACCCTTAGGAGTACGTGCTTCGAATAATTCTTGAACTCTTGGGAGACCTTGAGTAATATCAGAGCCCGCAACACCACCGGTGTGGAATGTTCTCATGGTTAATTGAGTACCTGGTTCACCAATTGATTGAGCGGCCATAATACCAACCGCTTCACCAACTTGCACTCTTCTACCTGTGGCTAAGTTACGACCATAACAGTGGACACAAACGCCATCTTTAGTTTCGCAGCCGAATAAGTTACGAATATAAACGGATTTGATACCAGCGTTAACGATTTCCTTAGCTTCTTTTTCGTGGATCATGGTGTTGCCTTCAACGATGACTCTACCGGTATTTGGATCAACGACATCATTGAGAGCGAAACGACCGACTAAACGATCTTCGAGTTTAACGATAACAGCGTCTCTAGCGGAGTCTCTGATTTCGAAAACTTCAAAGCCATGGTCTGTACCACAGTCTTCTTCTCTGACGATCACGTCTTGAGAAACGTCGACTAATCTACGTGTTAAGTAACCTGAGTCAGCGGTCTTTAAGGCTGTATCAGCACCACCCTTACGGGCACCGTGAGTAGCGATAAAGAATTCTGACACGTTCATACCTTCACGGAAACATGATTTAACTGGGAGTTCGATGGTTGAACCTGAGGTAGAACCCATCAAGCCTCTCATACCGGCTAATTGGAGAATATTGGAGATATTACCACGAGCACCGGAATCGGACATCATGAAGATTGGGTTACGTGTATCTTGTTTGAACTGTGTTTCAAGTTTCTTTTGGACTTGGTCTTTAACTTTTTCCCAAACTTCAACGACTTGTTTATGTCTTTCTTCATTGGTTAACATACCCATTTCGTAAAGTTCTTTTAAGTTAGCGACTTTCGCATCACCATCTTTTAAGATTTCTTCTTTACCCTTAACAGCGTGGATATCGCTTAAGGAAACGGTTAAACCAGCGACTGTGGAGTAATGGAAGCCTTGGTCTTTAATCTTATCCAAAACGGCAGATGTCTTTGGATTACCTTGACGATCATAACGTTGGAAGATTTCGTTAATGATGGAACCGAGGTCTTTCTTATTGAATGGTTTTAAGATTGGACGACTGGCGATGAATTCAGGAATATTTGTACCTCTTGGAGCGAAATATTTGCTGACGACTTCTTGATCGCCTCTTAAAGATGCACCACTTACTTCGTTTAAATATGGGAAGTCACTTGGGAAGATTAAATTGAAGATAACTTTACCAACAGAAGTGATTAAGTAGCTCTTATTTTGTTCTTCGGTGAAATCCTTTTTCATCATCGCTTTACCTAATAAGGCAATACGGTTATGTAAGTGGATTTGTTTGGTTTGATACGCTCTTAAGACATCATCGACATCTTTGAAGACTTTACCTTCACTAGCAGCATAAAGTTCATATCTTTCGGCTTCTTCTTCATCTTTACGAGAATGTAATTCTTTAGCGATTCTTAAGAAGTCTTCTTTTGTGCTTTCAAGAGTTAAATAGTAGTTACCAATAACCATGTCTTGAGATGGGGTAACGATTGGTTTGCCATCTTTTGGACCTAAGATGTTATTGCTGGCTAACATTAAGTGTAAAGCTTCTTCTTGAGCGGCCTTACTTAATGGGACGTGGACCGCCATTTGGTCACCATCGAAGTCGGCGTTAAAGCCAGTACAAACGAGTGGGTGTAATCGGATCGCACGACCATCAACTAAGATTGGTTGGAAGGCTTGGATACCAAGTCTATGTAATGTAGGAGCACGGTTTAATAAAACTGGGTGCTTAGAAATGATTTCTTCGACGATATCGAAGACGACATCATCGTATCTATCAATGATTTTATCGGCTTGTTTGTGCGCGTTCGCACTACCTCTTTTAAGGAGTTCGCAAGCGATAAATGGTCTTAATAATTGGATGGCCATTTCTCTTGGTAAACCGCATTGATACATCTTTAAAGATGGACCAACGGCGATAACAGAACGACCAGAATAGTCGACACGTTTACCTAATAAGTTTTGTCTGAAACGACCTTGTTTACCTTTAAGCGCACTACTTAATGACTTAAGGGCACGACCACCAGGACCTTGGACTGGTTTATTTCTTCTACCGTTATCGATTAATGCGTCAACAGCTTCTTGAAGCATACGTTTTTCGTTCATCAAGATAACTTGTGGGGAGTTCATATCGATTAACTTCTTTAAACGGTTATTACGAGAAATAACTCTACGATATAAATCGTTTAAGTCGGAAGTAGCGAATCTACCACCATCGAGTTGAAGCATTGGTCTTAAATCTGGTGGAATGACTGGGATAACATCCAAAATCATCCATTCAGGTTTATTATCGGAATTACGGAAAGCTTCGATAACTTCTAATCTCTTAGTGAGTTTTTGACGAGGAGATGTGGATTTGGTTTCCTTCATCTTCTTATTGATTTCCGCGGCTTCTTTATCTAAGTCGACTTCTTGAAGTAATCTCTTAATAGCAGCGGCACCTTCGGAGAATTCCGCACCGGTATATTTGTTAATGAATCTAGCGACGCTTTGGAAGTCAAAAACTTCACCGTGGTTTTCCATTCTGGCGATTAATTCTTCGCTTCTTGCGTAATCGTCACTACCTTCTTGTAAACCCCATTCATCAGCGTTTTGTTGAATTTCTTTAACGGCTGGAATGAAGATTTCTCTACCGTTACGTTCATTGATGAATTCACGGTATGTGAGAACTGTGCTCTTACCTGGATTTAAGCAGATATGGGCCGCGTAATATGTAACTTCTTCTAAGTGTTTTGGAGAAACATCTAAGATTAAGCCAATACGGCTTGGGATACCTTTTAAATACCAAATGTGGGAGCATGGGCTAGCGAGTTCAATGTGGCCCATTCTTTCTCTTCTAACTTCTTTAGAAGTGACTTCAACACCACACTTTTCACAAACGACACCGGCAAATCTAATTTTCTTATATTTACCACAGTGACATTCATAATCCTTGCTAGGTCCAAAGATTTTTTCGCAGTAAAGACCTTGCATTTCTGGTTTTTGACTACGATAGTTAATGGTTTCTGGTTTTAAGACTTCACCATGTGACCAACTACGAATTGTTTCTGGGGAGGCTAAACCGACTTTAATCGCTGCTAATCTTTTAACATCAAACATAATCTTTTATCCTCCTTAGTTCATCATGTCGTCATCCATGTCTCTATATGACATGCCAACGGCTTCTTGATCCACGACAGAATCGTTATTAGCACCATCGCCGACGAGGTTACGAATATTAGAATTAATTCTTCTTTCTTCTTTTTCAGCCTCTTTAGCAAGGGCATCCATATCGATGGCGTTACCTTCTTGGTCAAGAAGTGTGACGTTCATGGATAATGATTGTAATTCTTTCACCAAGACCTTGAAGGCTTCTGGAATGCCTGGTTTTGGTAATGGTTGATCTTTAATAATGGCTTCGTAGGTCTTTCTTCTACCAACGCGGTCATCGGATTTAATGGTAATGATTTCTTGTAAGACGTGAGCCGCACCATAAGCTTCGAGGGCCCAGACTTCCATTTCACCAAATCTTTGACCACCATTTTGGGCTTTACCACCCAAAGGTTGTTGTGTAACAAGGCTATATGGACCTGTTGCACGAGCGTGTAATTTATCATCGACCATGTGGACAAGTTTAATCATGTACATACAGCCAACGGTAATTCTTTCATCGAATCTTTCACCGGTTGTGCCGTCATAAAGGACGGTCTTGCCAGATGGATCCATTTTAGCTTTTTGCATCATATCCAAGATTTCTTCATTGGTAATACCATCGAAAACTGGGGTAGCAATCTTATAGCCTAATTGTTTTAAGGCATAGCCTAAGTGGACCTCTAAGATTTGACCGATATTCATACGAGATGGAACGCCTAATGGGTTGAGCATGATGTCAACTGGGGTACCATCTGGAAGGAATGGCATATCGCATTCTGGTAAGATACGGGAAATAACACCCTTGTTACCGTGACGACCAGACATCTTATCACCTTCGGAGATCTTTCTCTTTTGGACGATGTAGACTCTGACGACTTCGTTAACGCCTGGAGGTAATTCAACGTCTTTGGATTTACCTTCACGTTTGAAGATCTTAACGTCTAAGACGATACCTGCACCACCGTGAGGAACTCTTAAGGAAGCATCTTTACCTTCATTGGTCTTTTCACCAAAGATGGCCATTAATAATTTGCCTTCTGGAGTTGGTTCAGATTGACCACGTGGAGTGACTTTACCGACTAAGATGTCGCCTTCTTTCACTTCCGCGCCTGGGACGATGATACCTCTTTCGTCTAAGTTAGCCTTAGCGGCTTCACTGACGTTAGGAATATCACGGGTGATTTCTTCATCACCTAATTTTGGAATGCTACGGCATTCTAATTCGTATTTTTCAATGTGAATTGATGTATAAACGTCATCTTTCACTAATCTTTCAGACATGATGACAGCGTCTTCATAGTTGTAGCCGTTCCATGTCATGAAGGCGATTGTGACGTTTTGACCAAGGGCTAAATCACCATTGTCCATGGCTGGACCATCAGCGATGATTTGACCTTTTTTAACTTGTTGACCAACTTTCACGATGGAAGTTTGGTTAATGCAAGTACCTTGGTTACTTCTTTCGAATTTTTGTAATTGATAAATTCTTGGTTCGACATTGCCTTTTTCTAAGATTTCGATTGTGCGGGAATCGGTATAAGTGACAGTACCATCTTCCACAGCGACAACAGCGAGACCTGAGTCACGGGCAATTTGATGTTCAAGACCAGTACCCACGAATGGAGCGTGTGGTCTTAAAAGTGGTAAGGCTTGACGTTGCATGTTACTACCCATAAGGGCACGCATGGTGTCATCGTTTTCTAAGAATGGAATACATCCAGCAGCGATGGAAACGATTTGCTTTGGAGAAACGTCGACATAGTCAACATCTTCTCTATTCGCCATGACGTTTTCGCCTTTATATCTAGCGATGACTTGTTCATCAAGGATCTTGCCATCTGGCGCAAGATTAATGTTAGCTTCAGCGATGACGTAATCCCATTCTTCATCAGCGGAAAGATAAACGGAATCTTCGGCTTCGCTTAAAACTCTGCATGTCGCCTTATCTACGCGTCTATATGGGGTTTCAATAAATCCATATTTATTAATTTTCGCGTATGAGGCGAGGTTATTAATTAAACCAATGTTTTGGCCTTCAGGTGTTTCAATTGGACAGATTCTACCATAGTGAGAAACGTGAACGTCACGCACTTCAGTAGAGGCTCTATCTCTTGTTAAACCACCAGGACCTAAAGCGGATAATCTACGCTTATTGGTTAATTCTGCTAATGGGTTGGTTTGGTCCATGAATTGGGACAATTGAGAAGACGCGAAGAATTCTCTAATTGAAGCGCTTAATGGACGTGGGTTGATTAAGGCTTTTGGTTTGACATTGCCTAAATCAGAAATAGACATTTTTTGTTGCACGGTCTTAACCATTTTCGCTAAACCTAAGCGGAATTGGTTTTGAATGAGTTCACCAACGCATCTAATTCTTCTATTGCCTAAGTGGTCGATATCATCGGTATCACCGAATCCATCCATGACGTTCATGAAATAGGAGAAGCAGGCGATGATGTCACTGATTGTGACGTATGAAGAAGTGCCGTTAAGATCAGTACCGATGATATGGCAGACTTTCTTTTCTCTATCATTGTTATAAACTTTGACGAGATTGATGACACCATGATCATCTAACTTTTCGTTAACTTTGAGTTTCTTCATGTGAGCGCCTTTTTCAAAGAAGTCTTCATCTCTTAACGCATCGACATCAGCGGCGGTTAAGGTATAGCCTTTTTTGAAACGCACTTCACCATCAGCATCCACTAAGTTTTCTGCTAATGTGCGACCGGTTAAACGATTGTAAACGCCTAATTTCTTAATGTATTTAAAGCGACCAGCTCTACCTAAGTCATAGTGTTTAGCATCGAAGAATTTTTGCACTAAGAAATTAATAGTACCTTCTTCGGTGACTGGTTCACCTGGTTTCATCTTTTTGAAGATTTCAACAAGGGCTAACTTGGCAGTTTTGATCTTTTGATCATCATCTTTGGCTAAAGTGTTCTTTAAAGCTTCGGAATCACCAAATAATTTGATGATGTCGTTAGTTTCTTCTAAACCTAAAGCTCTTAATAAGGTAGTAGCGTTAAGTTTTCTTTGACGGTCAATACGGACGCTTAATAAGTCCTTTGTGCCACTTTCGAATTGTAACCATGTGCCACGACCTGGGATGAGATCTGCTTCATAAGTAACTTTTCCGGTTTTAATATCTTTTGTTAAAGACATATACGCGCCTGGGGAACGAACTAATTGACTAACGATGACACGTTCTGCACCATTGACGATGAATGTACCAGACTTGGTCATTAATGGGAATTCACCCATATAGACTTCAGATTCTTGGATTTCACCTGTGTCATGGTGAGTTAAACGCAACATCACATAGATTGGCGCGCTGTAGGTGAGGTCTTGAGCTTTACATTGTAAAAATGTATGCTTTGGTTCACCGAAACGAATTGAGACGTAGTCAATTGATAACGTGTTGGTATAGTTAACAATTGGGAAGGATTCTCTAAAGACTTCGTCTAATCCCTTTTCCTTAAACTCTTCGTATGACTTCGTTTGGATTTCAACGAGATTTGGTAAAGGAAGTTTGCCAGAGATCTTGCTGTAATCATAACGATTGTTGTTGAGTTTGTTTAAGTTCTCAATATTTCTAATCATATAATGGCTCCTTTTGCTTATTTGTTGCTCTTAACTGCTTGATAGATGTGATAGCCTTTGTGTCGATCGAGCATTTTGATATTGCCGAAGATTGACTCAATATATTTAGCAGCGCTTTCAGCGCCTTGGGCTTTTCTAATCACTATAAACAGTGAGCCGCCATCAATTAAGTATTGCTTGGCCTCTTCATACATGCGATAGGTAACCGCTTTACCTGCGCGTATGGGAGGGTTCACAACAATTGAATCATATGGTCCTTCAATCTTTTCATAGATGTCACTTTGAAGGATAGTGACTCGTTGGCTTAGATTAAGCGCTTCTGCGTTCTTCTTGCACATGTTAAGAGCGCGCGCATTGACATCAGCAAGGGTGACCCTTGCCTCTTTTTTTGCTATGGCTAACGTTAAGCCAATCGTCCCATAGCCACATCCTAAATCGAGGATGTTTTTTCCAAGTTCGAGGGGTAGTAAGACCTTCAAAAAAGCCAAACTACCCTCATCAACTTTATTCTTGGAAAAGACACCATTATCGGTGAGTAAGTTCATAGTGATGCCATTAACTTCGAAGCTGATCTTTTTATAATTTGAAGCAAGATTTGGATCATCTTGGAAATAATGGCTCATTAGGCGAAATTACCCCCTTGGTAATAGTGAGATTTGTTTGAAATTTGGAACTTATTTAATTTCGAGTTCAGCACCAGCGGCTTCAAGAGCTTTCTTGTGTTCTTCAGCTTCGACTGGGGAGATGTGTTCTTTGACGGCGACTGGAGCGCTATCAACGAGTTTCTTAGCATCCATTAAGCCTAAGCCTGTGATAGCTTGGACAGCTTTGATGACTTGGACTTTGGAAGCACCACAGCTCTTTAAGATTAAGGAAACTTCGGCTGGACCTTTGTTTTCTTCTTCTTCAGCTGGGGCAGCGGCTGCGACACCCACTGGGGCGGCTGCTGTGACGCCGAATTCTGCTTCGACGGCTTTGACTAATTCATTTAATTCCACTACTGTCATTTCTTTTAATGTAGCAATGATTTCTTCATTTGTTAATTTTGCCATGATAATAATCCTCCTAGATTGGCATTACTTGTCCGCTACTGCCTTGACAGCGCAAGCGAAGGAGCGGGCGTCGACGAATTTACCTTCGACGATACCGCCTTTGACGACAAGAACATCTTTGTGTCTCTTCGCATATTTGGCGACCACTTTGGCACCAGCAATAACATCTTCAGAGAAGACGATAGCGTTTGGACCTTTTAAAACGTCTTTGAGTTCGTTGTAGCCTAATTCGTCACAAGCACGTTCAACAAGAGAGTTCTTGTAGACGTTCATTTCAGCGTTTTCTTTGTGGAGAGCACGTCTGACTTCTTGAATTTGAGCAACTGTTAAGCCACGATATTCACAAACAACGATTGTTTGGCTCTTTTTCGCTTTTTCACTGATTTCCTTAACGGTCTCGGTTTTAGCGGCTAAGACTGCTTGATTCATATTCTTGACCTCCTTTTTCTAAAAAATTGATTTTTTGAGGCTCCAATATACGGTGGGCATTTTATACATACGCCTCGGTAACATGATTAAGACTATTTCGTCCGTTACTGTCTTAGGTATATTGTGCTTTTTGTTGATTAACGACCAGCAAATGTGAATTGAATGGCTGGACCCATGGTCGTATGGATGACAGCTTTCTTGAAGTAGGTGCCTTTAACTGCGGCTGGTTTAGCTTTGATAATAGCTTCAACGAGAGCGGTTAAGTTTTCGGCAATCTTCTTGGCGTCGAATGAGACTTTGGCAATGCAAACGTGCATATTTGCTTCCTTGTCAACACGGTATTCGACTTTACCAGCTTTGATTTCCTTGATGGCTTTAGCGATATCTGGGGAAACTGTACCAGTCTTTGGGTTTGGCATTAAGCCTTTTGGACCTAAGACACGGCCTAATTTACCGATATTGCCCATCATGTTTGGTGTCGCAACGATGACATCGAAATCGAACCAGTTTTCTTTTTGGATCTTTTCGAGCATTTCGTTACCACCTGCGAAATCAGCACCGGCGGCTAAAGCATCGTCAACTTTGTCGGTGATGGCTAAGACTTTTTTGGTTTTGCCATTACCATGTGGGAGGATGAGAGTTCCTCTGACTTGTTGGTCAGCTTGTTTTGGATCGACATTGAGTCTGAAGCTCACATCAACAGTGGCATCGAACTTCACGGTGGAAGTTTCTTTCACTAATGCAGCAGCTTCTTCGATTGTGTAGAGTTTGTTAGCGTCAACTTTTGTAGCGGCATTCTTATAGTTTTTACTTCTGAACATGCTCTTTCACCTTAGTCAACGACTTCAACGCCCATATTATTGGCGCTGCCTTCAACGATCTTCATAGCTGCCTCAATGTCTTCGCAGTTGAGATCTGGGAGCTTATACTCAGCAATTTGTTTGAGTTGAGCTCTGGTAATTTTGCCAACTTTGCCTTTACGGCCAGTAGCACTACCTTTTTGAATGCCAGCAGCTTTTAAGATTAAACCTGCCACTGGAGAGGTTTTGACGACAAAGTCACAGGACTTGTCTTCATAAGCTGTGATAATAACTGGAACGATTTCGCCTTTTCTATCAGCGGTTTTAGCATTGAAATCTGTGCAGAATTTACCCATGTTAACACCGGCAGAAGCGAGTTTTGGACCTGGTTTTGCTTCACCACCAGGAAGTTCCATTTTCACGACTTTCGCGATTTTCTTCACTTGACTTTCCTCCTTTTAACGTAGATTTGTCAGTGCCGTGGTTTATTGAGTGATCGCCACTCTTCCACGGAACGTAATTTTCTCACGTGCGCTTACGCTCTCTCATAGCGCTAGACAACACGCTTATATATCGTATCAAAATACGTATGAGCGTCGCAAGCGTTTTTTTAATTATTTTTCCTAAACAAAATAAAATCTCATATCCAAATCATTAATGATTTGTTTATATTTGACTTTTCTTTATGGCGAGTGTATTATAACGGCAACAAGATGTCCAAAAAATTTAAACTCAATCCATACCTATTGTTAATCGCATCTTTTTTAGGTTTAGTCCTCATCGGATCATTCCTGCTTAGCATGCCATTTGCTTTTAAGGACAACCCCCATAATGAATGGTGTCATGTAGGCTCTTATTTAGATGCCTTTTTTACTTCTATGGCAGCGATGACTTTAACGGGTATAACCACCTATCCTTCTGGCCTCGCTGATACGTTGTCTTTGGCAGGTCAAATTATCGTCTTAGTATTAGTGCAAACAGGTGGTTTAGGCATCGTTACTATTTTAACCTTCTTATTTAGTATTTTTAGAAGAAGACTACAATTCAAAGATCGCTTGATGATTTCTCAAGCCATCTCTTTTAATAACTTTGGCGAAATCGCTAGGTACGTGAGAAGACTTATCGCGATTGCTGCAGTGTGTGAAGTGATAGGAACCGGGCTAGGCGTGCCTTTGTTTTTGCAGGTATTCCCCGATAATCCCGCGAAGGCAATTTACTATTCTGTCTTCTATTCTATTTCCTCTTTTAATAACGCCGGATTTGATTTATTTACTGGTACTTCTTCCTTTATTAACGGTTTACAAGCTTCGGGTGGCGTTTATATTTCCACCAGTAATTTCTTATACTACTATTCCACTATTTATATGGCGGTATTATCCTTGCTTGGTGGTATCTCATTCTTAGTCATTATCGATATCGTTGTGGAGCATAAACCACCACGTCGTTGGTCCTCATTTACGAAGATCTGTTTGACTATGACTGTCGGTATGATTTTAGTGATGTCTTGGCTCATCTTTTTCACTGAGGGATTTAAGGCAAATAACCCGATGAATTTCTATCAAGCTTTGATGCAAATTATTAACTGCAGAACTGCTGGATTTAGTGTTTATCCACAAGAACAGATTTCTATGCCTGGCAGAATGATTTGTTGTGTCATGATGCTCGTTGGCGGATCTCCATTATCCACTGCTGGCGGTATTAAGATCACTACTGCTTTCATTATTGTTTTAACGATTATCTCTTACTTTAGAGGTAAAAAGTTATCGGCATTTAGACGTCGTTATAGTTATGACCTTGTCGCTAAGAGCATGTCCTTGGTGTTCTTGGTTGTGGTCTTCTTAATTGTAGCTTTCATCTTCTTAACGATATTCGGCACTAAGAAGGTGGAAGGCTATGAAATGAGCGAAATTATTGAGAAAGAGAAAGTATCTTTCTATATGTACGAAGTGTTCTCATGTTTTGGTAATGTTGGCTTCTATACAGGCTTAGAGCCATTCTTATCAGTGGGATCACGTTTAGTGTTATGTTTATTAATGTTAGTTGGTCATTTAGGACCAATGGCATTTTTCCAATTATTCCAAAATAATTTGGACAAAACTACGAATACACATTATAGTTTTGTTGAAGAGGATTTTTTAATCGGTTAAAGGAGGAATCTCTATATGGCTAAAAAATCATTTGCTGTAATCGGTCTTGGACAGTTCGGTATTTCTATCGTTGAAGAATTAGTGGGTAACGGCATGGACGTTATCGCTATCGATAGCGAAGAAGAAGCTGTCAAAAAAGTAAGTGGCATTCTCCCAACAGTGGCTGTCGCAAACAGTACTGATGAAGAAGCGCTTAAAGATTTAGGCATTAAAGACGTTGACGCGGCTATCGTTGCGTATGGTTCTCACATTGAATCAAGTATTTTAACAACCGTTATTCTTAAAGAATTAGGCGTTAAATCCATTATCGTTCGTGTTGATGATCCTTATTACACTTCTATTATGAAAAAGCTCGGTGCGACTGAAGTTATCATGCCTCAAAAAGCCGCTGGTGTTGCTCTAGCAAATAGATTAGGTAATGAAGACTTTAAAGACTTCTATAAACTCGATGATAAATATTCCGTTGTTTCCATCGTCATTAACAATGGTTATGTTCCAGAACAATTAAAAGACTTATCATCTAAAGATAAATACGGCGTCAACATTGTTTTAATCATTAGAAACGGCCGTTCATTTGTTCCTGGTGGTAATGACTCACTCTTACCAGATGACACCATCTTCGTTGTCGGTGGCACAAAAGAAATTAGAAACTTCCGTGAAGCCATCAATGGCATGAAGAAAAAGAGAAAAACTCTCTAAGAATAACAAACAAAAAACAGCTCGAATCACCGAGCTGTTTTAATTTTGCGTTAATTAGTTTCCAAGAGTTCCTGCGTCTGGATAATCTTCCCATTTAGCTGATTCTGGTTTTATAAATGTATAGTTAATCTTGGTCCAATCATCAATATTAAACATTCTCGCTAATGTTTGTAATTGCTCTGGCAAATTCGCAGCCCCAGATACCCAGTGGAACTTAACAAGTTTCCCGCTTCTATCAAATCCTTGTCCCCAATATTCACCATAGGTCTTATCAACGTTCTCTTGCGGGATTTTCCATTGTTTTGTTTCACTATTACCATTATCGGAGCTTTGATAACTGCTTTCTTGTGGAGTAGATTCATAACTTGATGAGGATGAATGGAAACCTCCGTGTGCTTCCAACATCTCAAACTCTTTTTGCACCTTTTTGGAATTCTTTTTTACTCGACTTACAAGCGTGTCACAAACCTTTATAACACTCTCTTTTTGGGATTTATCTAAACCTTTGATTTTATTCAAACTGTCCAAGAATTTGAAAATAGGAATCGATTCATCACCAAAATAATCAAAGTCAAAATCCATATATAAAGAATCATTTTTATCAGAGAATCCAAGGCGAACAGTAAAGCGTGTTGGAAAGTCTTTATCTTTTGGTTCTGCCTCAGCGTTGACGCTATATTTGATTGTGCAATCGCCAAACATCAGGCTTCCAATACTGAATTTTGGAAAATAAGAATATAGGCCTTCGTTTGTGATAATGACTAGGCCTTCCTTAATTTTCCCAGCCAAATTGAATTTGCCATAGTAAGCATTAATTGGTTTTTCTTCTGCGTGTTTCTTCGCAAATCTTTTGACGCACGCCTCACAAGAAGCGTAACTTGAGCAAAAACCTTCATTGTCAGAAATGCGGTCTGTGAGTTTTGAATAATCCATAATATCTCCTTTATTGAATTTCCTTCACATTAATTTTCATTATAAAACGCTTCTTTTTGCGTAGCAATATTAGTCGTGGTTCGAAAAGAAAAACTCCGGTGTGGCCGGAGTTTTTGTTGTTTGTTATTAACTTCTTAGATCTTATCGATTTCAGAGAAGTCAACTTCGACTTTAGTGGCTCTACCAAAGAAGATGGTTTCGAGTTCCACGACTTTGGTATCACGGTTGATAGAAAGAATTCTACCTTCGGTGCCTTCAAGTGGACCATGGATGACTTTGACATAATCATCAACGTTATAACGGTCGAACATATCGGCGTCGATTTCACCCATTCTCTTAAGAACTGGTTCAATTTGTTCTCTTGGAACTGGGAATGGTTTTGTGCCTTTACCAGAGGAACCGACGAAGCCGGTAACACCTGGAGTATTACGCACAACGTACCAAGCATAGTCTGTCATGATCATTTCCACGAAGACATAACCTGGATAGAGGTTTTTCATTCTGGTTTTTTCAGTTGGCATACCATCTTTCATGACTGGAACTTCTTGTTCCGCGACGATGATACGGAAGATTAAATCTCCTAAACCCATGGATTCAACACGGCGTTTTAAGTTTTCTTTAACTTTGTTTTCGTGTGTTGAATAAGTATTGACAACGTACCAAGCTTTTTCGCCTAACGTTGCAGTAGATTCGCCTTCACTTAAATCAGTGGTGCTATCTGTAAATTTCACTTCATCTGCCATAACACTACTCCTTATCTATTGAAGGTGTCTTTCAAGACATCAATTAACTTTTTGCCTAAAGCATCTTCACCCATGAGGATGAGACCAGTTAAGGCAGCGATAATAACCACAACGATAATTGATGGAATTAACACTTCTCTCTTAGGCCAGCGAACACGCTTGCCTTCTTTTACTACGTCTTTTGCAAATTTTCCAAGACCCATATGTGGACCTCCTATTTACTTATCTTATGAAGCGTCATCTTGTTGCAACGCTTACAATACTTTTTTATTTGAAGGTTTGTGGCACCCTCTTTTTTGATAGTCGTCGTATAGTTTCTAGAGAGGCACTCTTCGCAAATCAAAAGAACTCTTTCTCTCATCTCCTGACCCCCTATAACAATTTGACTTTAAATACACTATCACTCACTTTCAATAATGTAAAGAAATATTTATCTCTTTACAGGGAACTTAGGCTATTTTGACTACTAGAAGTAACAGGATTTACTGGTCCTAAAATCATGACAACAATAAAACAGCCAATGATTAAGGCCATTAAAACAGCGATGACAATTGCTATTGCCCAAGGGAAATGAATCGTTTCTCTTTTTTGATCAATTTCAACCGCTGCAGTTTCTTCTAGTTCACTAGTTTTTCTTTCTTCTTCCATCACTAATCCTCCACAAAATACTTCTTTGTGAAGCGTTGAAACGCTGAAATAAAGAATGTATCGATAAAGACATTAAAGAACATCACTAAAGCTTGACAAACGATAATAGCGAGGAATGTGGCAAAGCCAAACGCCCACGCTTTCATCACACTGCCAAATAACACTAAAACGAAGAAATCACATATAAACGAGGCGAAACAGATGTGTAATGGGCTCGTATAGATGTTATTATCTTTCGGCTTGATAAGAATGCTTAAAAGTATGATTGCAAGGAATATCACGCCAGATATAGAGCACACAAGCGCTTTGCTGAGCACGCTTAACTCGTATGTGGAACTAAAAAGTGTGATTTCGTTTCTCGATAAAACAAATATCGCAATGATTGACCAAATGACCGCTAAAACAATGATTTCAACAATCGATAGAGCCTTACGATTTTTGATAGAAAAAACGAATGAAAAAACAAAGTAAGAAACAAAGCCAAGTAAGGCATAAATTGCAGTGATTTGTAAGTATGGCGGATACATTCTTGGATCGAAAACTAAATAGCCCAAAAGATCGCTACCAATACCAATGAAAAGACCATAAACAGGACCAAGCAAAACAGAGGCAAAAATGATGAGCGCTGGACCACCTAATGACACTCTCACAAATGGAGCAAAAGCAAGGTAATTAATCGCCACAACTTTTTGTAAAATCACGACCAATGCCATGATTAAACCAGAGAGGCAAATCTTTTGAATAACGGTTAATCTAGTCTTAATCAAGTGCATTTCAAATTAACCTCTTTTGATAATACTTTTCATATATGCCGCAAAGGCTAATGAGCCAACGATTAAAATGGCGTCTTCAGGATATTTTTCTTTTAATTCGTTTAAAGCAGCGACTGGATCTTCGTTATAAGAATGGTCTGCTAAATAAAGGAAATAATCCTCTTCAGTTCTAGCACGTTTATTTGGGAAGGTTGTTAATATTACATCCTTACTATACTCACCTAAATAGGCTAACATGCGTTCAACATTCTTATCCTTGAAACAGGCAAATAAAACGTGAACGTCACGGAATTCAGTGGCGTTGTGCAGTGATTTGACCATGTTAAGCACGCCTTCTGGGTTATGTGAGCCATCCACGATTATAAGTGGGTTTTGGCTAACGATTTCCATCCTGACTGGCATAAATGTTTTAGCAAGACCTTCACGGATTTCTTCTTCGCTAACTTTGTATGTATCTTGTAACTTCATCACTGCTTCTAAGGCGATGCACGCATCTTTTAAAGAATAGAAAGCGGATGAATTAATTCTTAAATCTTTATAGATTGAGTAGGCAAATGTATAGCCGTAATTACTATAAACTACATTTGCAGGTTCAACTGAACAGATAACTTGTGATTTAGTTTCTTTAGCAACTTCCACTATTGTATTAAGAGCTTCTTCGTCTAACATACCTGTAATGACAGGAATTTCATCTTTAATAATGCCAGCTTTTTGATAAGCAATTTCACATAAAGAACGGCCTAAAAAAGCTGTGTGTTCAAGGCTAATTGAAGTGATGATTGAGAGGATTGGTTTGAAGATATTTGTAGCATCAATTTCTCCTCCCATACAGCATTCAATAATTGCTAAATCAACGTTGTTTTTTTGGAAATAATTAAAGGCAATATATGTCAAAATTTCGAATGTCGATAAGTCATATTTTTTAAAGAGTTTTTCATTCTCTTTTAACGCCTCTTCAATCTCTTCATTCGAGATATTTTTACCATCGATATTAATCATCTCATTAACATCGTCTAGCCATGGGGAAGTATATAAACCAACCTTTAAGCCATGTGCGCGATAAATGTTCGCTAAATAGTTAGCGGTTGTGCCCTTGCCATTGCTTCCAGCAATATGGATGGAAGGTATTTCATATTTAAAAGAAACTTTCTTTAGAAAGTCATCAAAGTTTTCTCTTTGGTAATCACCACGATCAAAACTCTCGAGGTATTCTTTTAGATTCATAATTCTCCTCCGTTTTTAATGCTGCGCTTAATATCTCTTTGTTTGATGGTTTCACGCTTATCGTAGAGTTTTTTGCCTTTGGCAAGAGCGATTTCTATCTTCGCCCTACCACGCTTCAGATACACGCGCGTAGGAACGATAGTGTAGCCATCTCTTTTGATTTTTTCATCAAACCATCTGATTTCTTTTTTATGTAATAAAAGTTTTCTGTTTCTTAAAGGATCATGATTAAAAATATTGCCCTTATCATAAGGGTTAATGTGCATGTTAATGACTTCCATTTCCCCATTTCTAATCACGATATAGGAATCGTTTAATGAACAGCCATGAGTCCTTAAGGACTTGATTTCTGTGCCCATTAAAACAAGACCACATTCTGTGAATTCACTAAGGAAATAATTAAAATGGGCTTTTTTGTTAGAAGTTATGATTTTAATTCCAGCATCATTACTCATCGTCTTTCTCCTTAGATATTCTCTCTTTATACATTAATAACAAGTTATTAGCAATGGTATTGAGTGGCTTATTTTCTTTGTTCTTTCTCAATAGAGAAATTGTGATAAAACTCACTAATAGAATCACTAATAGAACAAGTATAGTGCGATATGGTCCAATATTAAAAATATTTTTTAATAAAATTGCTAAAGTAACTGATCCAGCAATAACGAATAAAGGTAGATAGATAACCGAGGAATTAATTGTTTCTTTAGAAACATTAACAGTTAATAAATCTTCTTTGAGCGCTTTGAAATGTTTCTCTTGTAAGATGTTTAGAATTGGTAAAACAAATACAAAGCTGAAATATAAACCTCCAATATTTGGAGTAAATAATGTTGTCGATTCAGTTAATGAATGGATGATGATTGAAACAAAGCATAACCCATAGATGAAAGAGAAACGATAATTCTTTTGTTTAATATGCTTGATCAAACTATAAATAGTTAAGCCGATGATGCCGAGATACACTAATAGACCAACAAAGCCATATCTTAAGAACATTTCAAAGAAAGCATTATGCGTGCTCTTAACAGTGTGGCCCATGTATTCTTGGAAAATAAAGCTACCAGTTTGATGGCCTAATCCCAAGATTAAATCCAAAGGATTTCTGCTCATTAATGTCCATAATCTAGCCCATAAAGCAGTGCGACCAGTCAAAGAGACATAATCCTTAATAAATAACTCTCTAGAAAGGAAGTTCCAAACGTGATAGAAAGGCGGGACTTTAGTTACTATTAAAATAGTTACTAAGCCAAATATAGCCACCATAAAGCCTAAATAAAGGGCTAATAGTCTACGTCTATGCAATTTGTTACTTCTATATTTTGAAATGATTTCAAAGGTTGTGTAGGCAATAATCGCGAAGATGGAAATATATGATGTAGTGGCACATGTTGTTAATGTGTTAAACACTAATAAATAAACCATCGCGGCATAGTAGTACCATTTAAATTTTTTAAATGATAATAGGACCGCAGATAAGAAACCTGAGAACACTAATAAGGACCACACATTAGCGTTGCCCATTAAGAACTGCAAACCTTCCCCTTCATAACTGCCATCTAAGATGCCTAAAATGGTGTTTCCCTCGATGAAATGGTCAAGAAGGCACATAAATAATGTGCCTATTAGATAAATTTTTGCAATCCAGCGATAACTTTCTTTATTTAATCTAAAGCGGTTATAAACAAACACCAAGGCATAAACAACCGCTAACCAAATAACAATTTGAAGAGATGCCATTATTCGATCTCTCAACGAGAAAGAAATTACAAAATCCCACATTCCAGAATAGCTGATAAAAGAGCGGGTTGTTTGCCTGAGAACATTAACAATCAATAGAAGTCCAGCGACACAAAAACTCGGTAATAGAATCTTGTCAAATTTTAAGCCATTCTTTTTGTGTTCGAAAAAATAGTAAATAAATAGCAATCCAATAACACCAATCGTGATAACGAACGCTTGATCAGTTGAAAAACTTGCTAATGGATCAGCACCAAATGCAAATAAGTTTTCAGACAAAAGACAAGATAGAATCAAAACTATCCAGAAGATGATAGCAGTTAATGTAAATCTTAATTTGCCCATATACTAAATAATAAATCGAGAGCCATGTCTCACGTGTATTATACACGCGGACATAAACTTGGCAATATTAATTTTATATAACTCATTAACAAAGCATCTAAACAACCAAAGAGTAAATTGGTAAAATAGTCGTATGAAAAACGAATACGAATCTTTAAAAGAAATGATCAACGAATGTCAGAACATCGTTGTTTTTACTGGCGCGGGAATTTCAGTTCCTAGCGGCATTCCAGATTTCAGAAGCGCTGATGGAATCTATAATCAAAAAACCAATTTCAGTGCAACCCCAGAAGAAATCATCTCTCATTCATTCTTTGTTAAACACACAGAAGAATTCTATGAGTTTTATAAAGACAAAATGTGTTACCCAAAAGCGGAACCAAACGCAGCTCATAAGTACTTTGCAGATTTAGAAAAGAAGGGTAAAAATGTCATAGTTGTAACACAGAATATTGATGGCCTTCATCAGAAAGCTGGATCTTCATTAGTCTACGAATTACATGGCACGATTCATCAAAACTTTTGTCAAAGATGCGGACGCTTATTTGGACTTGATTATGTTTTGAATTCTAAGGGCGTCCCACACTGCGATAAGTGCGGTGGCGTGGTTAAGCCAAATGTTGTCTTGTATGAAGAGGGTTTGGATGAGGATACAATCGGGCGCTCAATCAATGCGATTATGACATGCGACCTCCTTATCATTATTGGTACTTCATTACGCGTTTACCCAGCTGCTGGATTTGTTCGTTATTTCAAAGGCCGCTACTTAGTGGTTATCAACAAGGAATCAACTTCTTATGATTCAAATTGCGATTTGGTTTTCAATGAAGATGTGGTTTCAGTTATTAAGAAGATTAAGTAATGAAAACAATCATTTTTGACCTTGATGGTACAATTTTAGATACACTCCAAGATTTGACAAATGCTGTCAATCACGGGCTAAAAACATACAATTTAGCCGAGAGGGGTATTGATTTCGTCAGGAAAGCAATCGGAAATGGAACGCAGGTTTTGATTAGGCGTTGTATTTTTGACAACTTAACTGAAAACGAGATTCAAGCTGTTTTTAACTCTTTTAAATCCTATTATTTAGATCATTATGATGACTACACAAAACCATATCCAGGCATCAAAGAATTACTCATCGAACTAAAGGGAAAATGCAAGATTGCGGTTGTCTCTAATAAGGATGATGACTTAGTAAATAAATTAATCAATAAAGAGTTTCCAGGACTATTCGATATTATCCAAGGTTCCTATTTTGATAAGCCTAAAAAACCAGATCCATATCTTATTAATAAAATAGTTAAAGAAAATA
>CADCCA010000024.1 GCA_902799855.1 uncultured Erysipelotrichaceae bacterium
TCTATTCCAAACATTATTAGAGACTATGACACATTACTTAGATGGCATACATTAGATAAACCAGATGTTTTAGAAGGTAATAGAAACGATTACGTTCAAACATCTAGACAAAAGAATAGAAATCCATATGTCGATCATCCAGAACTAGCGTGGAAAATCTTTGGTGACCAAGCAAGCACATCTATTAAGAACGCTTGTATGGAAGCATATCCCGCGAATGGCGGTGGCAGTGGTCAAACAATTGATCCAACTGGCATTTCTCTTAATAAATCAACAGCATCAGTCAGTGCTGGTAAGACATTACAGTTAAGAGCAACCCTTCAACCAACAGGTGCTTCAGGTACAGTAACATGGTCATCGAATAATACAAGTGTTGCAACTGTTGATAGTAATGGCTTAGTTACCGCTAAAACGGCTGGACAAGCCACAATTACAGCGACAGTGGGCACTTATAGTGCAACTTGTGTTATCACTGTCACAGCGGCTGTTATTAACTATGGCACAGCAGAGAATCCAATCTCAGTTGCGGATGCTATTGAATTAATTGATGCAGCAGGTAGTTCTACAACATCACAACCAATGTATGTAAAGGGTGTAGTTTCCTCTAACGAAGAATATAGTCCGCAACACAGTAATTACTATCACGTATGGCTTACAAATAATGAAAATAATGTTGCAGATTCTTTCCAATTATATAAAGCAAAAGCAAGTTCAACTATTACTGACACATACACTTCTGAAGACTCATTAAAGGATTTAGAAATTGTTGCGTATGGTTATGGTCAAAAATATGGTAGTACATATGAATTAACCGCTAGTAATAGTTTGAATCCTGCTAATCCACAAATTCTTTCAGTCGGCGCACCAAGTGCAACTGATATTGAATTAAATACATATGAAGCAGAAATTGATGTTGGCGAAACAATTACCTTAACAGCCACATTGACACCGAGTAATACAGAAGATACTTATACGTGGGAATCTTTAGATGAAGGCATCGCTACTGTTGACAACGGTGGTGTTGTAACCGGTGTTGGCGCCGGCACAACAATCATTACTGCTAGAGTAAACGAAGAATTAGAAGCCGATTGTGTTGTGACAGTCACGGATAGTAGTGAAACTACTTTTGGAATTGCTGATTCAATTTCAGTTGGTGATACAGTCTATTTAGGCTGTAGCAGCGCATCCGCTCAATATAATGGTCCAAGCGGAACGGGAACAGATGCTTATGGTTTATATGCTGAATATAATCAAACACCAGACACAGACATCTATCCTTTAGAAGTGTGCGAAGGAAGCTTAGATGATACTTTCGCCTTCAAAATCACGGCAGGCGACCACGCTAACAAATACTTAGGTTGGTCTGGCACTAAGAATTCACTTAAAGTAACACCTACACTTGATGACAATAGTTCGTGGACAGTTGCTTTCACTAATAATGGCAATGCAACGATTTCAAACGGCGCAAATGCTGAAAGAGTAATATGGTGGAATGCCTCCAGTCCAAGGTTTGCTTGTTATACCGGAAAAACAGAAGGCACTGGTTATTATGGTGTCCAATTATGGAAAAATACTACTGTTGTGCCACATATTGAAAATCCTTATGACTATCTTGATACAAGCACATCGTTTACAAGCATCAGTGGTACAACACATGCATCTGGCAATCAACAAACCACAGATACCATAGTATTTGCTGATCTAGGCCTTGATAATGGCGTGCAATATTCAGAACCATTTGAGAAAGGTGGTTTCACTATTTTGTTTGCTGGTGGTTCTAATGACGGCAGATATTATGATGGCGGTACCGGAATAAGAACATATGCTAATGGTACTATCACCATTCAAGCAACAGGATTAATTTCCGAAATTGTATTCACTTGGGATGGTTCAAATAAACCAAATAGTGCCAATGTAGCCAACCCAGGTACTTATAATGTGTCAACAGGCACATGGACTGGTTCTTCAACTTCTGTAACCTTAACTAGACCATCAGGAAGTGGTCACTGGAGATTGCAATCAGCCGAAGTTACTTATATAAACTCATCAGTTACTGTTGATAATGTCGCTATGAGATTTGGTGCGTCTATCTCTATTGATGATTGGACAGAAATAAATTCTAAATGGACTATTGAAGATTTTGGTGTTATTTGCTTAAAGAAAACAACTTTAGACTCTTATGCTTCTCAAGGTATTACTACTGCGAAAGATGCTTTCTTGCAAGGAAAGAAAGTTACTAAGTTAGGTAATAAGAATAATCTAGAACATCCGTATCCAGTTGGTGATAACTATGTCTTCACTGTTAGAATTGGCGTTAGTGATCCTGATAATTATTTAATGGAAGTATGCGCAGTTCCATATATCTATGCTGGTGGTCAATATTATTTCTTTGATGAAATAGACCCATATTCAGTTAAGACGTTAGCGCAGTATTATCTAGATAATCCATCATTAGAATGTGCTTTACCACAATCAGCTTTAAGAGTCTTAGCGGCGTCACAAGGAGGTAATTAATATGAACGAAGAAAAGAAATTCATTATTCCAGTTATGGAAATCATAATCTTTAATAATGACGATATTATTACCGGCAGTGAAACAGATATTAATGGTGAGGAAATAGATAAACTCGCTTAATCAAGAACCTTTAAAAGTAAAACAAGGTGGTATATCTAGTGATATATCGCCTTTTTATTAGAGTCTAATAATACTTACTATAATTAATATGTTATTTATGATATAAATAGAGTGTTATATGCTTACTTTTAAAATCAAAATCGCTAATAAGGTCTTAGAAATAAATGCCTTTAATGAATCTACAAAGAAATATTGTAGAGACTTTTATAGTGATGAAGAGCCTAACTATGTTATTACTATGACTCAAGAAGAATTAGATAACGAATCTTCTAATTCTCCCGATGGTAAAGTCTATGGTACAGAAGAGATATCAGCGTTATATCGTAAGATTGCAGATCTTCTCGTAGAAGAAGGTATCATTGTCTTCCACGGTTCTTCTTTTAAAGTGAATAATGCTGGTTTTATTATTACAGCGAGAAGTGGTGTTGGTAAATCCACTCACGCAAGATTATTAAATGAATATCTCAAAGATGAATTCGTTTATATTAATGACGATAAGCCATTAATTGAAGTAAAAGATGATGATATAAGCATCTATTCTTCTCCATGGAATGGTAAAGAAAGAAGAGGTAACAATACTTTCGCTCCATTTAAAGCGGTACTCTTCTTAAATAGAGCGGTAGAAAATACATACAAGATCTTAACTAATAAAGAAGAAATCTATTTTAGATTATTAAGTCAAATCTATTTGCCAAGAGATAAAGCGAAACGTGAAAAAGCTTTAAAAATAATTGATATAATATTAAAAAGAATTAATTTTTATGAAATTAATGTCAATATGGACAATAGTGCCCCTAAAATGACAGTGGAAAGGATTATTAAAAATGAAATTAAATGAAAACTTTCTCATTCATCAAACAGATAATGGTGAAATCTTAATCCCTGTGGGAGAAGAAACCAAGAAATTCCACGGTGTTGTTAAATTAAACGGCACGGGTAGTGATATTGTCCACCTATTAGAAAATAACGATATGTCTTTAGAAGAACTTCTAGAACATTTCTATAATGAATATCCAAGTAGCAATAAAGAAGAAATCAAAGATGGAGTCACTAGTTTTGTTAATAAACTAAGAGAAATCAATGCAATCACCTTATAAGTTTGAAGAAGTCTTAGATAAAGATGGTGAACTAGTGTTCACTAATGTCGGTTACTCCATGTATCCTCTCATTAGACAAAGGGAGGATATTTTAAAGATAGTGAAAACCGCTGACTTTAAAAAAGGTGATATTGTTTTATATAAATCCCATGTTGATCACTATGTCTTGCATAGAATATTAAAGATTAAAAAAGATAAAATAATACTCGCAGGCGATTATAATTATTTCAAAGATAAACCAATCACTAAGGAAAGCATTCTAGGAAAGCTTGTATCGATTAAAAAGAAAGATGGTAAGGTAATTGACCTATCTAAAGATAAAAAGGCTAGAAAGTTCTTTTACACCAATTTCTTCCATGTTAAAGCCTTCTTTCAAATGGTGGGTAAAGTCTTGCATTTAAGGAAAATCAAATGAAGAACAAGGAAACATTAAGATTCATTAATGAAAATATCAAAGGAAGCAAAAAGAAAATCTTCCTTCTTTCCTTAACCCAAACATTGTTGGGTGTCTTAATGGTGGCTTTTTCATTCACTCTTAGATATGTAATAGGAGCGATTGAAAGTGCTAGAATCGATAACAATACCGAACCATTTATTAGATACACAATCATTATTGCCTCTATCGCTGTCACTATTGTTTTATTACAAGTCTTTTATCGTATCTATTACGAAGTTAGTTATATCGACATTGAAAACAAACTTAAAAATAATCTATTTAAAACAATATTAAATAAGAACTATCAAACAGTAAAAAACACTCATGATGAAGAATGGATTCATCGTTTAACAAGCGATACCGCGGTTATCGCTAATTCGATATTATCCATCTTACCTTCATTATGTCGTATGGTGGTGCAACTCGTTTTAGCGTTGTCTGCCATTATCTATCTATATTGGCAGTTAGGTTTATCCTTATTACCATTTATTGTTTTAGTTATTTTAATCACTTATTTCTTAAGAAAACGCTTAAAGATGTATCATAAGTTAGCCCAAGAAAAAGATGGTAAGGCTAAGGTCTTCTTCTCTGAATCATTACAAGGTTTATCAATCGTCCATTCCTTTGTTAAAGAAGATATTTTCTCTAAAAAGAATGAACAAAACTTAGAAGAATATAAGAAAGCTAGATTAAAAAGAAATGTCTTCGCGGTTATTTGCTCCATTTCTTATTTAGTTGTTTATTATACCTTCTATATCTTAGCGGTTATCTTCTGCGGTAACGCCATTATTAAAGGTAATATGACCATTGGTCTATTAACCGCTTTAGTGGCCCTTCTCACTCAATTAACCGGACCACTTGGTAATTTAACTGCCATTATTCCTAAGTATTATTCATTACTCGCTAGTGGAGAACGCTTAAGAATTGAAAAGGATGAAGACGTGTCTTATTTATCTAAAGAAGAAATTAATGAATATTACAATAATGAATTCAAATCAATTTCTTTAAATAATGTTTCATTTTCCTATTTAGATAAATATGGAAATAAGGTTGACGCGATTAAGGATTTCTCTTTAACCATTAATAAAAATGAAAAGATTTTAATCAAAGGTCGTTCCGGTGGTGGTAAATCTACCTTATTAAAATTAATTCTTTCTTTATTAAAACCAGATAATGGTCAAATTCATTTAAATGATTCTCCATTAGAACAAAAATATGAAAGACTATTCGCCTATGTTCCACAAGATAACTTATTAATGGAAGGCACGATTAAAGAAGTAGTGACTCTCTTTAGTAATGATGTTGATATTAATCAATTCAATATTGCCTTAGAAATGAGCGAATCATCAATATTTGTTAATAATCTTCCTCTAAAAGAAGAAACATTCTTAAATGAAAAAGGTAGTGGTCTCTCATTAGGGGAAATGGAAAGAATCGCCATTGCAAGAGCGATATACTCTAACGCCCCTATCTTATTACTCGATGAATGCAGTGCGTCTTTAGATGCTCAAAATGAAGAGAAAGTCATGTCTAATCTCTTATCAATTAAAAATAAGACCATCATCTTAATCTCCCATCATAAATATGATGAGAAATTATTTGATCAGGTCATTGATTTAGGTGAATAAATGGAAAAAGAACTATTCTCTTCTTTAATTCATAAATATATCCATCTCATTTCTTTATATCTCAATAAGAAAAGTGGTGATGATTTCACCATTGATGAAAAAGAATTTTCTTTTTTCCTTAAAGTATCTAAAAAACATTCTTTAACTGCTTTCTTTTATAAAGCCTTGTTGGACACTAAAGTAAGTGTTTCTAAAGAACAATTAAAAGGTTTAGAAGAATATTATTTCGCTAATATCAGAAAAGATGTGATGTTTGAAAAAGAAAGAAATGAATTATTTTCTTATTTAAATGACAATCAAATCGATTTCTTGCCTTTAAAAGGCTTAATTCTTAAACACTTTTATTTAGATCCATATACTAGAGAATTCGCTGATAACGATATCTTGTTTGGAAGCCACGATGAGCTAATTAAAAAATATTTCGTTAATAGAGGCTATGAAGTAGAAGTATATCGAAAAACTAATCATGACGTGTATTTAAAAAAACCTTTCTATAACTTTGAAATGCACCGTGCGTTATTTAGCGAAAGAGAAGATATACCAAAGTTTGCTAAATACTTTGATAACTACTTAAAAGAAGCAAGCATCAAAGAAGGCTATGAACACGAATTAAATAAAGAACAATTCTATATCTATTTCACCGCTCATACGTTTAAACACTTCCAACATTCTGGATGCGGTATTAGAACATTAATCGATTATTATTTATATCTAAAAAATAACGAATTAGATTTTAACTATATTAATGAAGAACTAAAGAAATTAGATTTATTAGATTTTTCTAATATGTTCTCAGCATTAGTGAACAAACTATTTAACGAAGAACCATTAACCAATGAAGAAGAGGAAACATTATTATATGTCGCTAGTAGTGGTACATATGGCACTTTAGAACATAGTGTTTCTGTTGGAGTTAATAAAAAAGGAAAATTCCGTTACTTCATGTCTAGGATATTTCCTCCATTATCTTTCTATAAGACCTATTATAAATGGGCGTATTATTCAATTATTCTAATTCCAGTAGCCTGGTTAATTAGATTCTTTAGAATATTATTTAAAAACCCCAAGAGGGCCACTAAAGAGTTATCACTCATTAGCAAATCAAAAGAGAAGAAGAAATAAAAAGAGCTATTCAATCCCTTGAGTAGCTCTAATTTTATTCACGATGTTTTCGCCTTGTACTGCATCTATTTGATAATAGAACACATATGATTTTGATAACGATGTTTCATATTTTCCATCATATTTATGTTGGATACATACCACATCGTAGTTAGCCTGATTCCAACCACAGAATATTTGCAATTGATAATCTTCACTAACGTAATATTTAACCATTGGTACTAAATCAATACTGTAATTTTCTAAATAGGTATATGTTAAACCTTTTAAATCAGTGAGAATATTACGACCAGTATCCACTGTTAAGAAGGTAGTGGTTTCATAGCCTTCTCTAGTTTCTCTATAGTTCATAAATGGATCTTGAGTTACTTCATCTAAACTTGTAAAGAAATTAGCAGGGTTATATGCTTCTCTAGCGGCTTGATGTTCATTATTCATTTCTTTAGTAATTTGGTCATATCTTTCTTTAGCTTGGCTAATGACATATCTCGCGCTTTCTTCAGAAATGGAGTAGTTGAACACTTGTTCTTTAATATTGTTGAACTTCGTGCCCCTAGGGAATGCTTCGGTGATGACTTTGCCATCATCATAAACAAAGATATTGCAGAATTCTAAACGACCAACACTCGCCCTGATTGCGTAGACAACACACTCACGGTCGCTCTTTTTGGAAGAGCCTTTACCTTTAAAGCAATTGTTATTGATATTAGAACGGAGCAAATCTCTGACCTCTAAGTCATAGTCATACATATATCCTGATTGGCTTGAAATGCTAAATAACGTCCCATTAATATCTTGTTTAGGGCTTTTCGCACTGCTAAGCCAATCTTCGATATAAACAGGATCGACTTCTTTTTTACTACATCCCGCTAAAAAGAGGGACATTAATGTAATAGGTAACAATAATAGTTTCTTTTTCATGGCAATAATTATATACCATCCCCCTATCTTTTTGATAGACGAATTACAAAAAACGACTTTCGTTTTTCCTAATTTGTAAAACAATTATGGTTTATTTATGTTAGAACCTATACAATATCTATGAACTAAAATTCATAACGTTATAACAAAGGGGTAAATAAAAGATATGAACAATACTTTGAAAAAACTCACTTGCTTAATGATTTCTTTTTTAGCGATTGGCTGTTCTCAAGGACCTGCTTCTAACGATAGTTCCAAACAAAGTGGTTCCAAAGAAAGCTCCCAAGAGGCTAGCAGCAATAATGATAAATCATCAAGCAGTTCATCTTCTAGTGCGCAAGGACATGTCCATGATTGGGATACAGCGTGGTCATATGATGATGCCACTGGTCACTATCATGTTTGTAAATCCTGTGGTGCTAAAAAGGATATCACCGCTCACCAATTACCTAGTGAATGGGAAGCCTTTGATCCAACCGTTTTACCAGGACAAACTGGCACTAAATATTCCGGTATTAAAGCCAAAGTGTGTAAGGACTGCGGTTATAAGGTCGTTGATTCAAACGGTACTCTTCCAGAATTAAGATTCAACTTTGATCCAAACGACGCAAACGCTAACTTTGCGACAGTTGCAACAAAAGCTGACCTTTCTAGACCAAAAGTTAATGGTAAATATACTCTTTCTAATTGCTCAGAAGAATTCGCATTTGCGGATGTCGCGGGCAATATGAAAGTCAGAGGTAACCAAACAGCAGGTTGGGCTAAAAAAGGTCTTAAGATTAAATTTGATAAAGGTCAATCATTCTTAGGATTAAACGGAAACCGTAAATTCAAAGAATGGGTCTTACTCGCTGATGCAAAAGACACCACATTAAGTAGAACTGCTTTAGGTCTTTATGTTTCTAACGCAGTAACAAAAGATGATCCACAAGTGTGGTCTAGTGATTTCACACCAGTTAATGTCTATCTTAACAATCAATACTGGGGCTTCTATTATTTAGCAGAACAAAAAGAAGCTAAAACCGGTAGAGTTAGTATTCCAACTATTCCAACACAATACGATGGTGTTGATATTGGTTATACATTTGAATTAGACCATTACGCTGATTCCGCTGGTTCAAACGGTGAAGCTAGTGAAATGGCTAAAGGTATAGATGGCGATCCAACATTCAGAGTGAAATATTCTCCAAGAATGGAACAAGGTCGTCCAAGTGGTCCTCTTGCAGCTGGTCAAATCTGCACATACACAATGTTATCCGACATCACTGATGGTCCATTTGACGCTAGTGGTGAACCAACAGAACACTTCCAAGCGGACTATTCTAGTGTTAACAGCCAATCAGGTGTTCCAAATAATAACGCTACTAAGACAAGCAATAGTAAGCAATTATCATTCATCAGAGATAGATTAGAAGCTTTATATCAAGTCTTATACTATGCTGCTATTGAAAAGAAAGCTAAAGACATCAATGATAACAACCAAGTTATCGATTCTTCTAAATCTGTCCAAGAAATGATGAATAAACACTTTGACTTAGATGCTTGGGTTGACGGCTTCATTATCAATGCTTATACCTGCCCACCAGATCTTGGTTATTCATCCTTCTATATGACATTTGATAATTCTTCAACTGGTAATAAGAAATTAAGATTCGATGTACCATGGGATTTCGATAGTAACTTTGGTAACAGAAATAACTTCATCACTAACGCTGATAGTTTATATGTAGATAATACCTACAACACATGGATCTACTTACTAAGCAAATTAGATTTCTTCGTTGATATGGTGAAAGTTAAATGGAATCAACTCAGAGAAGAAAAAGTCTTTGAAGGAATGTTTGGTATGTTAAGAGCGTACTATAAAGCCTTTGATGCTGAAATCCAAAAGAACCATCAAAAATGGCCACAAAACGATGCAGCGCATCAACCACCAAACAACTTTGATGAAATTAGAAATCCTTATAAAGAACCATCTCAATATAAGGAAGCTGAAGCCGAAACAATTAGCTGGTGCGCAAAGCGTGTTAATTACCTCGAAAGTAAATGGGGTAATAACCGTCCAGCGGTTGATACAGGCAATTAGCCTAATCAAATAACAAATAGATTAAGACCAATAACGTTGGTCTTTTTCTTTATATGTATGTCATAATAAAAAATAGATATGAGTAAATATGATTTTGCCTTAGAAAGGCGCTTAAAAGCCCTTAGTCCAGATTTGCATCAACGCTTCGCGGATACTGTTTTTGCGTTGCAACATATTCTTTCTAATTACAAATTAATCTTTCCAGATTTCACTGACCACACTGAATTACATTCATTAAATGTCATTGAATTCTGTAATCATATTATTGGTGATCAAGTCGATAAATTAAACGCTGATGAAATATATTGTTTGTTATTAGGTTGTTATTTCCATGATACAGGAATGGGAGTGAGCCATAAGGACTTCGAAGAGTTCTCTAAACAAATTAACTTCGGCAATTATTTTGATACTCACTCAAGAGATAACTATCCAGAAATCATTCGTAATTTCCATAATGAATATTCAGGTTTATTTGTTAGGAAGTACGCTCAATTCTTTGACTTTCCAACCAACGCTCATCTATTCGCAATAACGCAAATATCTAGAGGTCACAGAAAAACTGATTTATTTAACGATAATGAATACCCATCCAGCCTATCTATCCCCAATAGTGATAATAAGATATGCGTTAAATACTTATCTGCATTAGTCCGTTTAGCGGATGAAATTGATGTGACTGCGGCAAGAAATTCTAAGATGACTTATGACATCAAAAAGATCACTAAAGAAATCGATTTAATCGAATTCATGAAACACGAAGCAGTAGTGGGCCTAGATATCAACGAAAAAGACTTTGTAATGCGCGTTCACACAAGTGACGATAAAATATTCAACTCATTAAATATCATGCTAGGAAAGATGCAAAAAACGCTCGACAACTGTCGAAGCGCGGTTAATGAAAATACTCCTTATAATATTACCCAAGAAAAAGTCTTGATAATGAAGGTCTAATCTTCAAAATCTAAGATATTGGTAAAACCAGTAATATCAAAGATTTCTTTAACGCTGCTATTCGCGTTTTTAACAATTAGTTTTCCTTGTTGATCCATTAACTTCTTGGACACTAATAACACTCTTAAACCAGCCGAAGAAATATATTCGAGTTCTTTAAAATCGAAAACTAATTTCTTAATGCCGTTAAGCGAATTTTTCACTACATCTTCTAATTCTTGATAAGTCGTGGTGTTAAGTTCACCAGAGATGGCTAAAGTCAATTCATCATTATTTAATGTTTTGCTAATTTTCATGGATTTATACTATCACTTTTTTATCTATTTACAAAAAGGAGATTAATTTCTAGCGTAAAGTTTAAACTTTATTCATTTTTTGTCCAACTAATTGACAAAAAGGATTATTATGGCTAAAATCAAATTGAATTTGAAAATAGTCGGAGAGCATAGTATGACATACATAAATAGAGCTGCTGAACAATTATTACAAACCAAGTTTAAGAAGTCTAAGTCAGTAGCGGTTATAGGTGCTAGACAAGTTGGCAAAACCACACTCACTAAAACGTTGTTTCCTGATGTCAAAAGAATCAATTTGAGGAATATGGTTTTATATAATGCCGCAAAAAAGGATCCTGATGGCTTTTTAGATAGTTTTGATCGTCCTTTATTTATTGACGAGGTCCAAAGAGTTCCAGAAATTATTTCTTCCGCTAAAGTGATTCTTGATGAAGCCGGTGGAAGAGGTAATTATTTGTTCTCTGGTTCACAAAAATGGGAACTGATGAAAGGCTTGTCGGAATCACTAGCAGGAATGGTTTCAATTATGGAACTCTTACCACTTTCTATGAGAGAGATTAAAGGAATATATTTCAATGAACCATTTGTGCCTACTGAAGGGTATTTAAAAGCAAGAGAAAAAGAATTAAAACCATATGATACTTTATGGAAAACAATACATCGTGGTTTTTATCCAGAACTCTATAACGAAGATGCTCGCGACTGGGAAGACTACTATCAATCATATGTTTCGACATATATTGAAAGAGATGTTTACGACATCACTAAAGTAAGAGATTACGATACATTTTATAGATTTATGGTGTCTGTTGCCGCTAGAACTGGGAATATGTTAGATTACACAAACATCGCTAACGATGTGGGCGTTTCTACCGAAACAGTGAGGCTATGGATATCTATTTTAGAAGCCACTGACATTATCTTTTTATTGAGACCATATTATAATTCGCATTTAAATAGGGCCATCAAAACACCAAAACTCTATTTTAGAGATACTGGGTTAGCGGCTTTCTTAGCTTCTTGGTTAACTCCCGAAGCATTAGAACATGGCGCTATGTCCGGCGCTTTCTTTGAAACCTTTGTTGTTAATGAGATTGCTAAATCATTTACAAACGATGGTAAAGACTTCTCAAAATATGTCTATTATTATCGTGGTAAAGATAAAATGAGGAACAAAAAAGAAGGCGATGGAGAATATATTGAATGCGAAATTGATTTGATCATCGAAGAAAATGGCATTCTTTATCCAATTGAAATTAAAAAGAACGGCAATCCAAACGAACATGACGCCGATGCATTTGATGTCCTTGATAAAGACATTTCTAAAAAACGTTCTATCGGCGTAATTCTTTGTCCTAGTAAGTACAAATTGAAGCTTAGGGACAATCTCTATATTTTACCTATTGAATACATTTAATTTTTATTACAGAAACAAATGAATATTAAGGAGATCTTTTATGAAAAACATTCCACAAATTAAAGTTGGTATCGTGGCAGTATCTAGAGACTGCTTTCCAATTGAATTATCAATCAAAAGAAGAAAAGCTTTAGTGGAAGCCTATCAAAAGAAATATAACAAAGAAGATATTTACGAATGCCCAATTTGTATCTTTGAAAGTGAAATCGATATGGTTAAATCTTTAGAAGATATCAAAGCGCATAACTGTAATGCTTTATGTGTCTTTCTAGGTAACTTTGGTCCTGAAATATCTGAAACATTATTAGCGAAGCACTTTGATGGTCCAAAGATGTTCATCGCTGCAGAAGAAGAAAACATCGGTGTTCTTTCTAGTGATAGAGGTGATGCCTACTGTGGCTTATTAAATGCTTCATATAACTTAAAACTTAGAAACATTAATGCTTATATCCCAGAATCTCCAGTGGGGGATGCATCTGATTTAGCAGAAAGAATCCATGATTTCTTACCAATCGCTAGAACAATCATTGGTTTAAATAATTTAAAAATCATCACCTTTGGTCCAAGACCACAAAACTTTTTAGCGTGTAACGCTCCTATTAAACAACTCTATAACATCAATGTCGAAGTTGAAGAAAATAGTGAACTCGATTTATTTGAATCGTTTAAGAAACACGAAAACGATGAAAGAATCCCATC
>CADCCA010000025.1 GCA_902799855.1 uncultured Erysipelotrichaceae bacterium
AACTTAAAGTAACAGTGCTCGGCACAAAACGCGATTTGTTCCCACAAAACATCAAAGATGAATCATTAATTGCTTACTTAAGCGAAAGATTTGCAGAATACGGCATCAAGGCCGCTTCCATCCGTTTAGTTGGCAATTCCAATAAGATTGATTCAAAGGAATATATCGACGCTATTAATAATGTCCGTAAAGGCCATGACGTTTACATGATTGGTAACAATTCCTCAGGTAAAACATCAATCATTAATAAGGCTTTGAAAGGCTTTGAAAACAAGACAACTCGTCAAATCAAAACCGTTAAATATCCAGGCACACATCTTGATGTGTTGGAAATTCCTTTCACTCGTTCATCATTCTTCTACGAGCTCCCAGGTATTTCTCAAACCACATCCGCAGTTGGCAAACTCGAAAAAGATGTCGTTAAACAAATCGTGCCAAAGAAAGCTGTTAAAGTTGTGCAACGCAGCATGGTACCTGGCGATGCTTTAATGATTGGCTCAATCGCCTCTTACGAAGTAATTAAAGGAAAAGCGAGCAATTATCGCTTCTATTCCGCTGAAGGTGTTGAAACCAAAAAAGTCTCATCTAAGAGACTCGATGAGACAATTAATGAAAACAATGTCCGCCGTTTCTTAAGACCGGTATCTGAAAGATTGGTCAGTTTCCTTGACTATGATTTATTTGAATATGCCATGGAAAACGATAAGAAATGGCACGATATCGCTATTGAAGGTTTGGGCTGGTTATCATTTATCGCTCAAGGACAAATCATTCGTGTCCGCCTTCCAAAAGGTGTGGCTGTAAAGGAAAGCCAAGCAAAGATTCGTTAATATGCTTACACCAAAACAAAAACGCGACCTTAAAGGTCTCTCTTCTACATTAACAATCCGTTACCAAGTTGGTAAAAACGATATTTCTGACACTTTAATTGATATGCTTAATAAAGCCTTAGTGGCGCATGAGCTCATCAAGATTGATGTGATGAAAGGATGCGCTTTACCAGTGATGGAAGTGGCAATTGATCTTTCTAATAAATTAAATGCTGAACTTGTCACGGTAATGGGTAGAGTTATTGTGTTATTCCGTAGGAATAAGGAAAATCCAAAAATCAAAATATAATGAATAGAATTATTTTCGGTGGTGGTTTTGACCCAATTCATTTAGGCCATATCAATATGGCGCTTGTGGCAAAAGAATCTCTTAAAGGAGAAGTCATTTTTGTACCCGCCAAAATCGCTGTCTGGAAAGAAGATTCCATCAGTGTGGAACACAAACTCGCAATGCTGAAACTAGCCATCGGTAAATACGATGGTTTTTCAATTGATACATTTGAAATCGTTCAAAAAGAGCAACCTCGTTCTTATCGAACCGTCGAGTATTTCAAGAAAAAGTATCCAAAAGACAAACTATTTTTCTTAATTGGTCAAGACCAAGCAAATTCATTTGATTTATGGATGAATCCTGATGAAATCGCTAAAAATACACAAATTGTGTATTACAAACGTCCAAAATACGTGGTCAATCAGGCTAATGTGGAGCGTTTTAAGATGCATGCGATTGAAGGACCGGTAGTGGATGTTTCCTCTTCTGATGTCCGTTCTTTGAAGTCATTAGCAATTAGCCAAGAAGTTTTAGTGTATATTGAACAAAATAATTTATATTTCATCGCTAAAATCAGAAGCTACATCAAAGAATCTCGCTTTTTGCATTCTTTAGAAGTCGCTCATTTAGCGTGCCGTATCGCAAAGATCCATGGTTTAGACTATCAAAAAGCCTATATCGCTGGCGTTTTGCACGATATTGCCAAAGGCATTGATAAAGATGAGAGTTTGAGATTAATGAAAGAATTTTACCCAGAATATCTAGATATTGGTGCATTTGCTTATCATCAATTCCTTGGTGAAATGCTCGCAAAACGTGATTTTGGAGTGGTGGATGAAGAGATTTTGGCCGCTATTAAGTTTCATACAACCGGAAGAAGTGATATGAATTGGCTGGAAAAGCTAATTTATGCCTCTGATAAGATCGAACCAACTAGAGGATTTGATTCCAGCGACCTCATTAAGGCAATGGAAGAAGATTTGAATAGTGGATTCTTAACAGTCATTGAAGCGAACTTTGAATATTTGGAAAAGAACAATAAAATGACGAGCAATCGTCTCACACAAGACTGTTTCAATTGTTACTTACCACAATAGTCTTGAGACAAGTAAAAAGACAAGGCAACAGACAATGTTGCTTTTTTTGTTTGTTAACATACATTCATTATTGATTTTCAAGGCTGATGATGCATATTTCTTATTTTTTGTCTATGATTAAACTGAGAGAAGTGCATTTTTCCTCTTTTTGGAGATTTCCACATTTTCCACACTTATTTCCTTAAATATATCAACTTCGCATAATTGCCATTATGTTAACTAGACTAATTTATTACAAAGTAAAGGAAAGCAAAACTAAAACAACACAATGCAATATTGCGCTTTTATTGATTAGCTTTTTATCCACAAATGTGTAGAAAAACTAACTACTAGAAAACTACTAATTTCATTTACTCTTTTCTAATGTAGCTGTAAAAAAGGAATCCGATCATTGCAGACTTGATTGTTTGATATTGATCGTTAGTTAACCTATAAATGAATTTGTGTTGAGCTGTAATTTCCTTACCAATTTCGATATTATGACTTGTAGCGTAATGATGAAAGTTGTTTGCGTTTTCAGGATCGAGCATTCTGATTTTGTCAATTGTTCTGATTTGGTTAATTAACGCAATAGCTTCTTTGCCGTTAGTCTCTCCTGGTATTTGACCAACATAAACTTCACTTGCAGGATTGAGCTCTTTTCCTTCTTTAGCGGAATGAAAAGGTATAACAGTTACCAATTGGCTTCTTTCATTTGAACTGGAAATAGCCATACAAAAATGGACGCCGCGAAGTTCATTTCCAACTGACTGACTAAAGTCAGCTAAGAAAACATCACCATAGTTAATGGAGATTTTGCTGGTGAAATTTCTATAGATATAATCGATCTTACTGGCTAAATCTATACCCCTTCCACCATTGTTTTCATCAAACTTCTTCCTGAGAGGGTTAGGTCTTTTTTGAAGCTTTAACTCCCTCATTACGGAATTTCTTGTGGTTTTGTTTTTTTCTTCAGGCTGTAAACCATCGCCTGATTCATAAGGCTTCTTCATTTTATAATGCCTCCTATCATTTGAAATAAATAAAATAAAGAAAGACGTAGGTAAACAAAAAAAGCACAAATTGTGCCTTTTTGTGCGCAAAATTATGTTTTTTTGAAATTAAATCATTTCAAAACTTCTTTAATAGATTTTCCAAGCAAATGGTTTGGTTTTTCTAATCCAAAGTTGTCTAATATGGTTGCTCCAATGTCTCCAAAGGAGTCTCTTTCATCGAGATATTGACCGTTTTTTATGGATTTACTATACATAATTAGAGGTATTTTTTCTCTGGTATGATCTGTGCCAGTCCAGGTTGGATCATTACCGTGATCAGCAGTTATGATTAGTAAATCGTCATCATTCAGATAATTAAGCAATTGTTTAACGCGCTTATCAAATCTTTCGATGCATTCACCATAACCAATTGGATTGCGACGATGACCATATTCACTATCGAATTCCACTAAGTTAACAAAGCATAAGCCGTTATAGTCCTTCGATTTGGCTTCTTCAATGGTTTTATCCATACCATCTTCGTTTGAGCTAGTCTTTTGCGTCACTTTAACGCCATATCCATCAAAAATATCACTTATTTTGCCAATACAGCTAGTCATAAAGCCTGCATCGTATAAAACGTTCATGACAGTTTTTGCTGGTGGTTTCAAGGCCAAATCGTGACGATGACCAGTTACTCTTTTGAAATTATCTTTGTTCGTGCCAATGTATGGTCTAGCAATGATTCTTCCCACCATCCATTCTGGTTTCATGCAGATTTCTCTAGCGATTTCACAGCAGCGATATAATTCATCTAAACCAAAAATCTCTTCGTGCGCAGCGATTTGAAGCACACTATCGCTTGATGTGTAAACAATCATTGAACCATCTTTGCATTGCTGTTCACCCAATCTTTGAATGATCTCTGTTCCACTAGCGGCACAGTTGCCAATTACTTTATGACCTGTCTTTTCTTCTAGTTCCTTAATCAACTCATCAGGGAAACCAGTGTCTGTGAAGGTTTTGAAAGGAATTTGGGTATTTATACCCATAATTTCCCAGTGACCTGTCATAGTGTCTTTGCCGTTGCTGATTTCGTTAGCTTTCATCGTAAAGGAATGAGGGTGCTCCACCACGCTTGTGCCTTTGATTGGCCCAAAATCTCCTAAGCCAAGTTTATTGAGCGTTGGAACATTTAAACCATTGGGCATCTTTTCGCCAATGTGCACTAGAGTATTAGCACCTTCATCGCCAAAAAGTTTGGCATCTTTCATGTATCCTGCGCCCATTGAATCGGCAACGATAATAAATATTCTTTTGTAACGATAATTTTTCATTTTAAAATCCTCACTTCATTATCTTATCATAATCCGACTTAAGTTTTTCGCTAGAAACGTGCGTATATATTTGCGTGGTCGCAATATTTGTGTGTCCAAGCATCCCCTGAACGATTCTTAGTTGTGCACCGTGATTGAGCAAATGTGTCGCAAAACTATGTCTCAATGTATGCGGTGAGACATTTGTGGTTATTCCGGCTAATTCGCTATATTTTTTAACTTGTTTAAAGAAGTATACGCGAGATAAAGGTTTCCCTTGTTTTGAAAGGAATAAATAATCACTTTCTTTGTTTTTGCCTTTATTTCTCACTTCTTTAATATATTGCCTAATATATTCAATGGCATAATCCGCGATTGGAACCTTTCTTTCTTTGGCACCTTTGCCAAAAACGGTAATGATACCTTTGGTAAGATTCACTTGTCCTTTACCGAGTTTTAAAAGTTCGCTAACTCTGAGACCAGAAGAATACATTGTCTCAAGCATGGCTTTATCTCTAAGACCACTTGGAGAAGTTAAATCAGGAGCGTCTAATAAAGCTTCGACTTCTTCTTCGCTTAAACAATTTGGTAAGTGTTTAGGTTTTTTTGGCGTTTCAATGTCGGGAATATTGCCTTGGAAAAGTCCATCTTTCTTAAGAAAAAGATAAAATCCTCTTGTGGAAGAAAGTCGTCTCAAAGCTGTTGAGACAGAATGACCAATTGATAATTCATATTTGAGAAATTCATATAAATCTGTCTCAAGTAAGTCATCGGTTGTCTTTTTATCATTAAAATAATTAAAGAAAGCTTGAATATCTTCAAGATATGAATCCCAAGTTTGAGGAGAAAGACCTTTTTCCGCTAGGATGTATTGATGGTAACGGTCAACTGCGTCAATTATGTCCATTTTTCTTCACCTCGCTCGCCCTTTTTAACAAAGGTTTCTTTAAAGAACGATTAATATCATTAATGATTATCTTAGTGGCATCTTCCTTTTCGTGGCTCTCAAAGTCAAAAATCGACATTTGCACAGCCATTTCCTCAGTACTTATCAGGTTTTGAAGCGTGACACCCACCAATCGAAGGGTTATTCCCTTGAAATAACGGTCATATAAATCAATAGCCTTATTATAAATAATCTTATAATCGTTCGTAGGGTTATCTAATGTCACTGATTTATTGAAACTTTTAAATTCGGTATTTTTCACAACGATTTGAATAGTTCGACCAATTTTGTCTTCTTTTTTGCTTCGCATGGCAACTTCTTTAGATAAATCTAAAAAGTATTTCTTAATGACGATTGGATCATCACTATCAAATGGTAATGTTGTGGAATTGCCAATTGATTTAGGATCCCAATCTTCGGTTTCTATCTTATCAGAACCCTTTCCTTCTAACCATTCTTTGAGAGTGTAATATGATTTGCCTAAAATGTTTTTAGTTTCTTCATCATCTTTGATGAGTCTATCGTAAAGGTCACCAATTGTGGCGATACCAATGCTTTTTAAACGCGGTGATGTTTTCTTACCAACACCAAACATTGATTCGATTTTTAAAGGGAAGATAATATTCGGAATATCGCGTTTACGAATAATGGTTAAGCCCATTGGCTTTTGATAATCACTAGCCATCTTCGCTAAAAAGCGAGTTGTTGAAACACCGATTGAGCATTTAAGTCCAGTTTCTTTGAATAGGTCATCTTGCATCTTTCTAAAGAAAGAAATTGGATCTTTTTCATTTTTAAGAGTTTTTGTGAAATCAGCAAAACATTCATCAACAGAAGCAGCTTCCACTAAATCTGTATAGCGATGAACAAAGTTAAAAAACGTTTTGCTCATCATGCTATAAAAATGATAATCGACAGGTAAGACAATGAGATGTGGACAAAGCTTTTTAGCTTTAAACATTGGCATTGCAGAAGAAACACCATATTTACGCGCTGCATAGGAGCAGGTCGAAACAATGCCGCCACGACCATCGTGTCCTATGGCGACTGCTTTGCCTTCCAATGAAGGATCTTTAATCTCCTCGCATCGAGCGAAAAAGGCGTTTAAATCAATATGAACAATGACTTTGCTTCCCATATCTATAATTATATATGCGCACATGGATTATGTTAACTAATTAATTAAATTATTTTTGCAAAAATAAAAGACAAACGCATAACGATACATTTGTCTAATAATAAATTATTATAACCACTAGTTAAATACTATAAAAGCACTTAAACGATTATTTGGTTTCAATAACCTTTTCAATCTTTTCGGATGCTTCTTCTAAGGCTTTTTCGAGTTTTTTAACTATCTCTTGGCCTTCCTTATATAAGGTTAAGCATTCATCTAAAGATAATGTTTGAGCTGAAATTTTAGCGACGATTTCATCGAGGCGTTTCATTTCTTTTTCAAAATCAAAGTTGCTGTCTTTCATACTATTTGATCTCCACTTCTTTAACTTCACTGGTTAATTCTCCATCACTAAAGATGGTTTTAACTATGTTACCTGGTTTAATTTCTTTTATTTTGACTGGACGGCCTAATTCATCCACTGTTAAAGTAAAGCCTCTATTTAATACATTTTGTGGATTTAATGCTTCTAGAGTGGCCTTTTTATGCTCTAGAAGTTGCTTTTCTTTATTGAGAAGATTGAGAATTGCTTGGTCAAGATCTTCTTTTAAGGAAGATAAATCTTCCTTCAAATCATTTACCATTCCTTTGATGCTATCTTCCATTTCTTGTAATGAGAAAGACAAGTGCTCAAGGATTTCCCTTTGGTCAATTGTTGCTAATTCGGCGGCTCCAGTTGGAGTTGAAGCACGCTTATCTGCGACAAAATCCACTAGCGTTGAATCAATCTCATGGCCAATACAAGCGATAATTGGCATTTTGCTCGTCGCTAAAGCGCGGACTAAGGTTTCGTCATTAAAGGCACTTAAATCTTCGCTAGCGCCCCCGCCACGGCCGATTAAAAGGGTGTCAAGCGGATAAGTCTGAGCGATGTTGAAGGCATTTAATAGTTCTTTAGCAGCATTATCGCCTTGCACAGCGCTATAAAAAACATAGACATCAGCAATTGGATAGCGTCTTTTTAAGTTAAAAAGAATATCTTTAATAGCGGCGCTATTAGGAGCGGTAATTACGCCAATGGCCTTAGGATATAAATTGATTGGTCTTTTTCTTGAAGCATCGAACAATCCTTCTTCTTTGAGTTTCTTTTTAAGCTTTTCTAATTCAAGCAAAGCTTGTCCTGCTCCAACTTCTTGCATTTGATAAACAATAATTTGATAAGTGCCACGACCTGGATAGGCATCAATTGAGCCAAAAACCACGACTTCTTGGCCGTTTTCTGGGGTGAATGCGTTCTTATTTGCGTAGGAAGAAAACATCATCGCGCTGATCATGGCTTTGTCATCTTTCAAAGAAAAATAAAAATGACCATTGCTTGCCATTTTAAAATTGGATATTTCGCCTTTGACATAGATGAATTTGAGATTTTCATCATTGTTCAAAAGGGCTTTGATGTATTGATTGATATCGCTAACAGTGAAGACAGGGCGATTATCCATGAGATTAAAGCACCTCGTCTAAGATAGCGTTAATGAATTTAGCTTGTTTTTCTTCGATGTATTTCTTAGCGAGCTCCACTGCAACGTTAATAATGATACGTTTATCAATCTTTTCTACATAGTAGAAATGTGCATAGCTCATCAATAAGACAGATCTTGTTAACAACGGCAAACGATCCCAAACCCAATCGCGAAGATGTGGTTGAAACGCTGAAACGATTTCCCCGTAATGAGTTAAGACATTAGCGATGGTATTTTGTACGTAAGCGCTATGCTCATTTAATGGAATATCGGTAATTTGAAGAATAATCTCATTCACATCGCGAAAACTACTGTTACCAGCGGTAAAATCAGTTAATTCGTCATAAATGACGGTCATAATGATGAAGTTTTCTTGATTACGAGATATTTTTTCCATAAAAAAAGACTTTTCTAGATTAAATAATAGAGATGACTTTGACTTGCACATCAAAAGGAATTTGTTCTGTCGCAATTAAGAAGGCGTTAGTGATTTCTTCTTGGATCGCACTGGTTACTTCTTGTAAGTTTGTGCCCTTACTAACATCCACTGCCACCCAAACGTGAACGATGCCGTGTCTAATTGTGGTTTGGACAGGACGATTTAAACGAATCTTTTGGTTTTTCTTCATGTGAGCGTTAGATAAGGCTATGCCTTTAACGTTCATTAAAGCGTTGGTAACTAAGGAATCGAAAACGTTTAAAGAAATGCCAATTTTTCCTTTTTTTGAGTAGTTATCGATGTAAATATAGTCTGCCATAAATTTTCCTTACCTATAATATATCTTAAATATATTCGCAGTGCAAAACTTTCCTAAAAAATGTGCAATAAAAAAGATTTGCCCCATTTGAGACAAATCTTTTGAAAGTGAGACTTTATTTGAGGTTTTCAACGACACTAGCGACGTATTCAGGAGTGAAGTTGAATTTCTTGATGACGTCTTTTGCAGGAGCGCTGGCGCCAAAGGTATCTAAGCCGATATTTGTGGCAGCGTATTTGGCCCAACCAAAGGTTGAAAGCATTTCAATTGAAACAACTTTCTCTCTTGGTAAGTTGATAACGCTGGCTTTATATTCGTTATCTTGCTTATCAAAATATGACCAGCATGGCATTGAGACAACTCTAACGTCGATGCCTTTTTCTCTAAGAAGTCCTTGAGCTTGAACTGCTAATGAGACTTCACTACCAGAGGCCACTAAGACAAATTGTGCTTTGTTTTGTTCTTTAGAAACAACATAGGCACCTTTCTTAAGTTCTTCGCCATCACTATTTTCTAATAATGGGAGATTTTGTCTTGAAAGGATAATCGCGGTTGGACGGTTTTTACTTTGTAAAGCAGCAAACCATGCGCCGTATGTTTCTCTTTCATCAGCCGGACGAATGAGATCGACATTTGGAATGCTACGGAGCATTGCAGCTTGTTCGATTGGTTGATGTGTTGGACCATCTTCGCCTACGGCGATTGAGTCGTGAGACAATAAGTAGATGGCTGGTAAGTGGCTTAAAGCCGCCATACGAATGGCTGGTTTCATATAATCGGAGAAAACGAAGAATGCACCGACATATGAACGCACACCACCATGCAAGAGCATACCATTTTGTGCGCTTGCCATCGCGAATTCACGGATGCCCCAGTTAATGTTATGGCCCGCTCTATTGTTGGCGTCGAAGTTAGCACCATTATCGAGTTTTGTCATAACAGAACCAGCAACGTCAGCACTACCGCCAAATAAATTTGGTATGGAGAGCATTAAGTAGTTAAGAGCTTGTCCGGAAGCAACACGTGTAGATTTGCTTGAACCTTTTTCAAATTCTGGATAAACACCTGGTAAATAGCAATCGACATCAACACCATTTAAAGCTTTGAAACGATTGTATTCATCTTTGGTGTGTTTATCTTCCGCTAATTTAGCAAGTTGTTCTTCATAGGCTTTATAAGCTTTTTCACCACGAGCACCAAAGGTGTTCTTGAATAATTCGCGAACTTCTTCAGGAACAAAGAAGTCTTCGTGATCAAATCCATAGGATAATTTGGCATTCTTACCATCTTCTAAACCTAATGGGTTACCATGAACTTTATTTGTGCCTTGTTTAGCACTACCGAAACCGATGATTGTGTGAATCATAATCATGGTTGGTTTATCTTTTGATTTTTTAGCTTTGCTAATAGCAGCGTCAATAGCATCGACATCATTGCCATCGGCTACTTCAATGACATCCCATTCACTAGCTAAGAATCTAGCTTTGACTTGTTCGGAGAATGATAAGTCCAAAGCACCATCAAGTGTGACTTGGTTGGCGTCATAAAGAAGAATAAACTTGTTAAGTTTAAGGTGACCCGCTAATGAAATTGCTTCTTGTGAAATACCTTCTTGTAAGCAGCCATCACCGCATAAGGCGTATGTATAGTGATTGCACACCGCATCACCAAATGAATAGAGTTTGTTAACCATTTGTTCAGCCATGGCCATACCAACGGCTTGAGAAATGCCTTGTCCTAAAGGACCGCTTGTCGCATCAACACCATCAGTCCAACCATATTCTGGATGTCCTGGAGTTAAGGAATCGATTTGACGGAATTTTTTTAAATCATCGAGCGATACTTTGTATCCGCATAAATGTAACATTGTGTAAAGAAGTGCGGATGCGTGTCCACTTGAGAGAACGAAACGGTCACGGTTGAACCATTGACTGTTTAATGGGGTTGCCACTAAATGCCTTGTAAATAAGGTATAAAGAGCAGGGGCGCTACCAAGGGCCATTCCTGGGTGACCGGAGTTAGCTTTGTTGATCGTGTCAATGCACAAAGAACGAATTGTTGCAATGGCGAGTTGATCATTTTTGTTCATTTTTCAAAACCTCACTTTTTAGTACTAATTTAGTAATTATTTAGTTATATATAGACTTTGTCTATTGTTAATCTTGGAATTTAATTCCCAACTCATCAAGTTGTGCTTGAGTGACGTTGGTTGGAGCGTTTGTCATTGGGTCAACAGCTGCTAAATTCTTAGGGAAGGCAATGACGTCACGAATGTTATCTGTGCCACCAAGAATCATCGCTAGACGATCTAAACCGAAAGCCATACCTGCGTGTGGAGGTGTGCCATATTGTAAAGCATCTACAAAGTAGCCGAATCTCTCTTGAATCTCATCATCAGATAAGCCGAGGATTTCGAAAATCTTCTTTTGAATGTTTTGGTCATAGATACGAAGAGTACCACCACCAGCTTCATAACCGTTAATAACGATATCGTAAGCATAGCTTAAGACCTTTGTTGGATCTTCATCTAAATAACGTAAGTCTTCATCTCTTGGACGGGTGAATGGATGGTGAGTAGCGCTGATTTCGCCTGTTTCTACATCTCTTTCAAACATTGGGAAGTCAATGACCCAAAGCAAATCGTAAGTGCCTTCTTTAACGAGGCCCAATTCGCGTCCGTATTTGACGCGTAATGCGCCTAATAAAGGAGTAACTCTGTTATCGTTACCAGCAGCGATGATTAAGATGTCATCATTATTGAGACCTAATTCAGCGTTTAAGGCCTTAATTTCGCCTTCAGAAAGGAATTTTACGAAGGAGCCGACTAACTCATCGTTTTCTTTCTTAAGGACTGTGATTCCGCCTAAACCGAACTTTTTGGCTTCTAAAGCCAAATTATCAATAACTTTTCTTGAAGTTTGTGCGGCCACTCCTGGTACAACAATACATCTAATAGCTTCCGCTTTTTGATAAGCTTCGAATGAAGAATTAGCGAAGATGGATTTGATATTGTGAAGTTCGATACCAAAACGTGTGTCTGGTTTATCGCTACCAAATCTTTCCATCGCTTCTTTGTATGTCATTTGCCTTAAAGGCAATTTCACATCATAATTAATGGTATTTTTGAAAATGTCATGAATCAATTCTTCCATCAATGTGAGGAATTGAGACTGATCAAGGAAAGATGTCTCAACGTCGATTTGTGTGAAATCTGGTTGACGATCCGCTCTTAAGTCTTCATCTCTGAAGCAACGCGCGATTTGATAATATCTTTCAAAACCCGCTACCATTAAAAGTTGTTTGAACATTTGTGGGCTTTGTGGGAGCGCGTAGAATTGTCCGTGATGAATACGGGAAGGAACTAAGTATTCCTTAGCGCCTTCTGGGGAAGAAGCACACAACATCGGTGTTTCCACTTCTATGAAGTGATGACGATGCATAAAACTATGTGTGGTCATCTTAATGGTGTCACGGATATCAAAATAATGCTGCATGCATGGACGGCGTAAATCAAGGTATCGGTACTTTAAACGGGTATCTTCTAAGGCGTCTGTTTCATCAGCAATAATTAAAGGCGTTGTTTTTGCAGTGTTTAATAACACTATTTCACTAGCGATGACTTCGATTTCGCCAGTTGGGAGTTTAGGATTAGCGACAGCACGCTTTGCGACTTCACCTTTGACTTGAATAACGTATTCATTACGCACATCAGGCACGCTCACTCCGTCATTAACGACGACTTGAATAATGCCAGAACGATCTCTTAGATCAATGAATAAAATCGCTCCTAAATTTCTTCTTTTACTGACCCAGCCTAATAATGTGACCTTTTCGCCGACATTCTTTAGGCCAAGCTCGGTGTTAAAATGAGTTCTTTCCATTTTAATTCTCCTTATGATGGCATTGGCATTCTCCATCGCAACATTCGTCTCCCATTTCTTCAGAAACTTTGCATACTAGTTTCTCGAGTGGGCAATTTGTTTGTTGTTGGGTTGCCATATTTTTAATAATAACTTCTTGGTTGTTGACTTCATTTTCGCCAATGATAATGGCAAATGAAGCACCTTTTCTTTCCGCACGCTTGAACATGTTACCAAGTTTGACATCTTCAAAGCACATATCGACGCGATAACCTGACACTCTTAATTCGGTCGCTACTTGCATAGCAAGAGGTTTGGCAATTTCTCCCATTGGCATGACATAAATTTCCACTGGGTTATCAAGTCTTCCTTTTAAAAGATTATCGTCTCTTAAAACGGAATATAAACGATCAACTCCTAATGAGAAACCAACACCTGCGACATTTGGTCCGCCGATTTCTGAGACGAGTTTATCGTAATGACCACCAGCACCGATAGCACCATAATTAGTGCCATTACTGGATGTGTAATGGAATTCATAAACTGTTTCAGCATCGACGATATATGGAATAGACATATTGTCTAATAAGGCAAGCACTTTATTAAATCTGTTTTTAGCGTTTTCTGAAAGAAAATCTTTCATTTTAGGCGCATTCTCCACGATTTTTTGATCTTCAGGAACTTTGCAGTCTAAGATTCTAAGTGGATTGAGTTCATAACGGGAATGGCAATCAGGACACATTTGGTCTAAATATTTAGCAAAGTAGTCTTTGAGAGCCTTCTTATAATTCTCACGTGATTCATCATCGCCTAATGTATTGATTTTAATTGAGACATTATCAAGTCCTAGACTCGTTAAGATGGTATAGGCTAAAACAATTGTCTCAACATCGATTTCTGGTGAGTCGTTTCCCACTGCTTCCACGCCGAATTGACTGAATTGGCGATAACGGCCAAGTTGTGGTCTTTCGTAGCGGAAAACTGGACCGACATAATAAGCCTTAAATGGTAACTCGTTTGTGCTCAATAGTTTATTTTGCACGAGTAAACGCATAATGCCC
>CADCCA010000026.1 GCA_902799855.1 uncultured Erysipelotrichaceae bacterium
TTTAAGAAAAAAATGTTTTCATTTATTCATTTATCTTGGTTTAATAAAATATGAAAGGGCCCGATATCAAAGGGTAAAAGTACATAATGAATACAGTTGAACAATTAAAACAAGCTTTCGAACAATTCTTAGAAGAAAACCAAAAGTTCGTCGAAAAAGGTAACAAAGCCGCCGCTGGCCGTGCTCGTAAAGCCTTAATGGAAATTGCTAAATTAGCAAAAGCCCGTCGTGCTGAAATCTTAGAAGAAAAGAAATAAGCTAAGCTAATTGTAAATAAAAAGATCGCCTCGAATTGAAGCGATCTTTTTTGATAGTTTATTATTGCTTTGGCGCCATAAGTTCTTGAATGAACTTAACTTCAACCTCAGCATCTAATCTTGGGAAGAGTTGATCTTTCTTTTCAACTTTTAAGTTAGATGTGCATCCATATTTATAGATATTATCATAGTTGAGTAATTCGCCACTGACACCTAATTGATCAAATAATTTATCTGAAGCTGTCACCAAGACTGGCTTTAATAACATACCTGCAACATAGATGGTATTGGCAAGGTGTTGCATAACTGATTCAAGATTAGCTCTCTTTTCAGGATCTTTTGCCAAAGCCCATGGTTCGGTCTCGTCAATATACTTATTAGCGCGGTTCACTAATTCGTTAACTAATGTTATAGCGTCAGTAATCTTTAAATCATCCATTAACTTTTCATATGATTCGATAGTTAACTTTGTTAAATCTTCTAAATTACCGTCGACATCATTGATTCTACCTTTATATTCAGGAATCACACCATCGAAGTATTTATTAATCATGGAAACTGTTCTATTCAATAAGTTACCAAGAGCGTTCGCTAAGTCCATATTGATGCGTTCAACGAATTGTTCTGGTGTAAAGTTACCATCACTACCGAAGTTAACTTCTCTAGCTAAATAATATCTAACAGCATCAACACCATAGCGTTCCACTAATGGATATGGGTCAACAACGTTACCTTTAGATTTGCTCATCTTAGAATCTTTCATCATGAGTAAGCCGTGGACGAATTCTCTATCTGGTTTTCTTAAGCCTAAGGATTCCAAGAACATTGGCCAGTAAATAGCGTGGAATCTAGTGATGTCAGCGCCAAGGATATGAATTGTTTCGCTTTCAGGATCTTGCCAGAACTTATTAAATAATTCTGGATTATCACTGTCATAACCTAAAGCGGTGATGTAATTGGTTAAAGCATCTAACCAAACGTAAATAACGTGTTTCGGATTTTCTCTAATTGGAATACCCCAAGAGAAGGATGTTCTAGAAACACATAAGTCATCTAATCCTGGTTTGATGAATGTGTTAATCATTTCATTCTTACGTGATTCAGGCACTAAGAATTTTGGATTTTCATCATAGAACTTTAATAACTTATCGACATATTTACTTGTCTTGAAGAAGTAGGCTTCTTCTTCCGCCATTTGAACTGGTCTATTACAGTCAGGACAAATATGATCTGGGCCAACTTGTGTATCTGTCCAGAATGCTTCGCATTCCTTGCAGTACCAGCCTTTATATTTGCCTAAATAGATATCGTCATTAGCGAGCATCTTTGAGAAGATGTCTTGCACCACTTTAGTGTGTCTTTCTTGAGTAGTTCTAATGAAATCATCATTGGTGATTTTTAATAAATCCCAAAGTTTATGGAATCCTTCAACAATGTCATCAACGAATTGTTGTGGAGTTTTACCTGCAGCGGCAGCATTCTTTTCAATCTTTTGTCCGTGTTCATCGGCACCGGTTAAGAAATAACATTCGAAACCTCTTAATCTTTTATAACGGGCAAAAATATCAGTTAAAGTTGTGCAATAAGCGTGTCCAATGTGGAGCTTAGCACTTGGATAATAAATTGGGGTAGTAATATAAAATCTTTTCTTCATGGCAAATGAGCCTCCTTATTTAAATTATAATTTAAGATTTTCTTTCATTGAAGCGAGCATCACTGCTTTAATGGTGTGAAGTCTATTTTCCGCTTCATCAAAGACGACAGATTGTTCGCCTTCAAACACTTCTTCAGTCACTTCTAAGCCGTTAAGACCGAATTTCTCATAAACTTCCATGCCAACTTTAGTCTCTAAGTTATGGAAGGATGGCAAGCAGTGAATGAAGATGGCGTCTTTCTTTGCAAAAGACATGACACGTGCATTAACTTGATATGGTTTTAATAAGTTGATTCTTTCTTCCCAAACGGAAGCATCTTCACCCATACTAACCCAAACGTCAGTCGCGATGACATCGCAGTCTTTAACAGCTTCTTCGACATCTTCAGTAAATGTTAATTTGGCGCCTGTTTTTTCTGCAATCTTCATGCAAGTGTTAATTAACAAATTGTTTGGCCAAAGTTCCTTTGGACCGCACATTCGATAGTCTAAACCCATTTTAGCCGCACCGATTAAGTAGGAATTACCCATATTGTATCTACCATCACCTAAGTAGGCCATCTTAATACCTTTAAGTTTGCCTTTTTGTTCAATGATAGTCATGAAGTCGGCGAGGATTTGAGTTGGGTGATAATCTTCAGTTAAGCCGTTCCAAGTTGGGACGTTGGAATAGGTTGCTAAATCTACAACTGTCTGTTGTTTGAAGCCACGATATTCAATGCCATCAAACATTCTGCCTAAAACTCTGGCAGTATCCTTGATGGATTCTTTTTTGCCCATTTGTGAACCACTGCTACCAATATAGACAGCGTTCATACCAAGATCGGAAGCCGCAACTTCGAAAGCGCATCTTGTTCTTGTGCTATCCTTCTCGAAGAGAAGAACAACGTTTTTACCTTTTAATAAGGCGTGTTCTTCACCATTATGTTTCATTTCTTTTAACTTAATGGCGAGCTTTAATAAATAATCAATTTCTTCTGGTTCGAAATCTAATAGCGTTAATAAGTTTCTTTTGTATAAGTCCATAATTATTCAACTTCCTCTCTCACTAATGGCATACACATACATCTTGGTCCACCTCTACCTCTTGATAGTTCAGAGGATGGAATAATATGCACTTTAATGCCGTTTTTAATTAAGACTGCATTTGTAATGTCATTTCTTTCATAGGCAATGACTTCACCTGGGGCAATAGCAATTGTATTGCTACCATCTGACCATTGCTCTCTATCCGCACTGATGGCGTCATCTCCACCACAAGGAATAAGAGTGACTGGCATGCTAACATATGACTCTAAGACATCTTCAAGTTTTTGTGGAATTTCCACTACTTTGAGTTTGTTTTCGTTGTTAATATCTTTTGTTATGCGATAGATTTTTAACTTTTGATAGCAGCCTTTATGAATGGTGAATTTATTTTTGTCAACTTGAGTGAACACTGTATCCAAGTGCATAAATGTGCGAGCGTTTGGAATAGTGAACGCTAAGATGGTGTCAAAATCAGTTTTATTCTTAAAGAATAGATTCTTGGCTAATTTCTCCACCGCTTCAGCGCATGTTCTTTGGGAAACACCGACAATGAGAACGTGGTTATTTAAAACCATGATATCTCCACCTTCAATATTCACTTCTTCATCACGTGAATAATATAAAGGTGTGGTTTTATAAACTGAATGATATTTAAAGATGTATTGACCAAAGATTGTTTCTCTAGAACGAGTCACTGAATACATCGAATTTAATGACACGCCCTCGCCAATTGAGGCAAATGGATCTCTTTGAAAATATAAGTTTGGCATTGGATCTGCCACGAATAAATAGTCTTCAACATGGTCTGCTAAAGACTTAATTTGATAGTTTGGTAAATCGGTTTTCTTAATACCAGCAATTGTCTTAAGAACTAGTTCTTTAGAGTTATTAAAAGACTTTAAATATTCGATTGTGATTTCTTTAAGTGTATTGCTATGAATATCAGCTTCATTAACAAATTGTTCGATGAATTGATTCTTAATTTCATTTGATAAGTCTAAAACTTCACTCATCAAATCAGTTAAATAAACGACTTTAACACCAGCGTCAGTAAATGTTTTAGCGAAAGCTTGATGTTCTTTCTTCGCTAATGGGAGCCATGGGATATCGTCAAAAAGCAAGTCATCTAATTTACTTGGTGTTAAGTTATGAAGTTCTTCACCTGGTTCGTGAAGTAAAACTACTTTTAATCTACCGATTTCAGAGTTGACTTTGATTTGGCTCATCTGGCTCTTCGACCTCCTCGCTGGTTTCTTTGCATTTATCGTTTTTTATACCTCTACGATAATCAAATACTGCGCTTATCGCAATAGAGAGCATAATAATAAGACCACCCACTAACAAATTGTAATTGAATTCCTCGATTTCATAAGCGATTGATAAACATGTTGCCACTACCGCTGAAAGAGGAACTAATAAAGAGACGGTCATCGCATCAACATGACGCATAGCCCATGCTCTTGAAACCCAACATACTGCAGTACAAATGATACCTAAGAAGGCAACCATTAAGATTGATCTAATGTCGAAAGCATACGCTAAAACGTGGAATACTTGTCCTTCAAAGACAAAAGCGTAAATAAATGAAATCGCTGTCATAACACAGAGTTGTAAGAAAACATAAATAACTGGGTCTTTATCTTTGCTAAACACTTTTGTGAAAGCAATATCAAGACCAAAGAAAAGACCACCAATCGCACTTAAACCATCGCCTAACAAACTACCGCTTTGGAAAAAAGTTAAGAAATTAAAACCATTACCGACAAGCACTAATGAGCCAACGACACAAATTAAAGCAGACACAATGCTATACCATGTTGGTTTTTCTCTGACGAAAAGGAACATGAATAATGGGATGGTAATGCAAGAGATGTTCTCTAAGAATGTATTTTTTGATGGGACTGTATATTTTAGGCCCACAAATTGGAAGATATATGCTGCGGCTAAAAAGATACCAGCAGGAATACAAATCAAATATGATTTGTTGAGTTTTTTGAAATTCTTATTGATGATAATTGCCATTACAACGATAGCGAAAGCGCCACGCAATGCAATAAGCATACCCGGAGAAAATGAATCAAATGCTGTTTTGGAAAGAACAGGGGCGACACCCCAGAGGGCTACTACTGCCACTAGAACCAAAAATGAGATGATCTTAATTTCTTTTTTCATAGCCGAACTATTATAGTTGTTTTTTTACAAAATAAAAACCCCCGATAATTACATGTACGAGAAGAAAGTCCAATCAAAATGAAAAATAAAGCGTATGAAGGATAAAAGCGACTTAGCACACGCAAACACGCATAACATAAAATATTTTAAAAATATGCATACGTGTATATATTTTATAGATAAAATAGCCATCAAAATCTTTAACAAAATGCATTTTTTAAGAGGGCAAACCGCTTGACTTTTATTAGCGATAGTAGTTTACTAATCACAAATCTTTTAAATTCTTAACGAAAGGAGAATCAATTTATGCAATTCAAAAGATTACCTAAAGTTCTCGCGTTAGTTGCTGTTGGTGCAATCTCTGCATGTAGTAGTCCACTACCTACAAGAGAAAGTCACAAAAATGAAGCTATCTACAGCGCTAAAATCGATGGCCAAGTGAAAAACAATCTTACATGGGCGGACGCATATGACGCCGTTATTGCTAAGACAAAAGTTACTAGCGGGGCCGAAAGAAATGAATATTTACATCAAGCCGAAGACATCTTAATGAGCACAGGTGCTATCGCTCCTATCTACTATTACACAGATATCTTCATGAAGAGTGCCGATATGGACGGCTTCTATTCCTCACCATTAGGCTACAAATTCTTCCACCGCGCAACAATCGGTTCCTCAACCGAATACACAGTTTGCGTTGGTCCAAAGGGTGACTCATTCGACCCAGCCAAAAACTCTGCAGTTGATGGCGCGATCGTCATCTCCCACGTTTTCGAAGGTTTATTCCGTTGGAAAAAACCAGATTCAGGCGATATTGCTGCTGATCTCGAAGAAGCAGCCGCTGCAAGCTACACAAAAACAGATCCAAATGAAGCAGGTGAAGTTACCTACACATTCAGATTAAGAGAAGGTCTCAAATATTCTGATGGTAGCGAATTAAAAGCCAGTGACTTCGCTAATTCATGGGCAAGAGCCGCTTCAGGCAAATTAGCCGCTGACTATGGCTATATGTTTGACTGCATCAAAGGCTACGAAGAAACAGCCGCTGATGAAGAAAAATATTTACCAATCTCTGGTGTTGTTGCTGATGATGCAAACAGAACATTATCCGTTACATTAATCAGTGACGTTCCTTACTTCTTAGAATTAACTGCTTTCCCAACATATGCTCCAGTTAAATTAGGCAATGTTCAAAAAGCTGATGGTTCCGAAGATGATGGTTGGTGGTTAGATCCAGCCAAATACATTGGTAATGGTCCATTAAAAGTTTCCTCAATGGATAACAAAGAAGGTGGCAAAATCGAATTTGTTCCAAATGAAAACTACTGGGATAATTCCAACACCAAAGTCACAAAGTTAACATTCGCGTTAACAGACGATGACAATAACCAATTAACAAACTATAACCAAGGCGCTTATAAGTTCATCGACAGCGTTCCAAACGATCAAATCGATTCACTTAAGAAGAGCAAACCAAATGAATTCAACATCAATGGTCAATTAGGTACATACTACGTTATCTTCAACGTTAACGATAATACCTTAAACAGAAAGCTCAAAAATGAATCCGAATACTCTGTATTCCGCAAAGCCTTAAGCTTATTAATTGATAGAGACTATGTCTGCACTAACATTGGTAAAGCTGGCCAAGAACCTGCCAATACATTCGTTGGTAAAGGTATCATGGAAAACAACAACGGTGAATTAAGCGAATGGACAACAAGATCTGGTGTCAATAGAGATGGTTCCGGTTACTTCAAAGTTGGTCAAGAAAACTACGCTGCCAACTGTGCTGAAGCAGTCGAAATGCTCAAGAGCTTAGGCTTCAAGTACAACGAAAGCAAGAAGTCCTTCTCTGACATTCCAACCATCAAGTATCTCTACAATGCTGGTACAGGTCACCAAGCCATTGCTGAATACTTACAAGGTGCTTTCAAACCTTATGGCATCAACTTAAAACTCGAATCTCAAGAATGGGCTACCTTCCTTAACACTCGTAAAGATGGTAACTACTCTATCGCTCGTAACGGTTGGTTAGCCGACTACAATGACGCATGTTCCTTCTTGGATATGTGGACTACTGGTTCCGGCAACAACGACGCTCAATTTGGTAGATAATTCTTAAAATTTAGCTAATAGCATACCAGGTGAGGCGAAAGTCTCTACCTGGTTTTGCTATTTAGCACCACATATTAAAAAAGGAGAAGAACGTATGAATAAGAAGCTTGCTTTTTATATTCTTAAGAGAGTTCTGTTAGCCTTTTTAACTATTGTAATCGTCATTACGGTGACATTCTTCGCCGTACAACTCATTCCAGGTGGTCCATTTACTTCTGAAAAAGCCGTTTCCGCTGAAACAATGGAACGACTAAAAAGAATGTACGGACTTGATAAACCTCTTTTTATTCAATATTTAAATTATTTAGGGCACGCTCTCATTTTTGATTTTGGTTATTCAATCAAATCACGTGGCGCTGTGACAGTTGGCGCAATTATCGCTGACCGAATGCAAACCAGCGCGGTTATTGGTTTAATAGCGGCCTTTATTGCGATCGTTGTCGGTGTTATTTTTGGCTCATTAGCAGCTTATAAACACAACACCACTACTGACCGTGTCATCATGGTGCTAAGCACTGCAAGTGTGGCAGTTCCATCATTTATTATTTCCACTATTCTTTTATATTTATTCGGTAACTTATGGAAGATATTACCTGCTAACAGTTTTGACTGGAGAGGGTATATTTTACCAACGTTAACACTATCGTTATCGCCGATGGCGTATATCACGCGTTTAACTCGTTCATCCACTCTTGATGTCCTTGGTAGCGATTATATTAGAACCGCTTACGCTAAGGGCTCTAGTTTCTCAAGAGTTTTATATAAACATTCCTTAAGAAATTCATTAACCCCAGTTATTACTTATGCTGGACCAATGATTGCTTTTATTGTGACTGGCTCACTTGTTGTTGAAAAGATTTATGGTATTCCAGGAATTGGCCGTGAATTCGTGGCCTCTATTACCAACCGTGACTATCCAGAAGTCATGGGTTTAACCATTTTCTTAACATATTTGGTTGTCATCATGGTGTTAGTCAGTGACATTCTTTATAAAGTGGTTAATCCACGTGTCGAATTAGAGTAAAGGAGGGCCGTAAAATGAAGAAGTTTAAAAATCCTTTTTCGTTCCAAGTTGATTACGATCGTGAATCAATTTTCAAAGTGGCAACGGATAAAGAAAAAGCTGAACAAACATTTATGCGTCCTTCCACATCCTTCTTTGGAGACGCAGTAAGAAGATTTAGAAGAAACAAAATCGCTGTCATTTCATTATTTTTCATCCTCTTTGTCTTATTAGCCATTTTCATCATTCCATTAGTGTATCCATATAGCTATGACCAACAATTAGGTATTGTTCCTGGTCAACCAGTTGATAATAAGTTCGCTAACATCGCTCCATTCCAGTACTGTGAGACTGAATTAAACCGTATTGCAGATGGCGAATTCATCTGGCCACATATCTTTGGTACAGATAACTTAGGAAGAGACTACTTTATTCGTGTTATTTATGGTGCACGTGTCTCATTATTAGTTGGCTTCTTTGCTGCATTAATCGTTTTAGTTGTTGGCACCATCTATGGTTCAATCTCCGCTTTCAGTGGCGGTAAAGTTGATATGGTGATGATGCGTATTGTTGACGTTATTTATTCATTACCAGATATGGTTATCATCATTCTCTTGTCCGTGGTTTTAAATAACGCTTTCAACTTTGAAGGTACACCACTAGAAGATGTTGGTACTTCATTAATATCCATCTTTATTGTTTATGCTTTGTTATATTGGGTTGGCATGGCTAGATTAGTACGTGGTCAAGTCTTATCCATCAAACAAACCGAATACGTTTTAGCGAGTAGATCAATTGGCACAAGTACACCAATGATTTTAAGAAAACACATTATTCCTAATGCTTTATCAGTCATTATCGTCAGTGCTACTTTACAAGTACCAAGCGCGATCTTTACTGAATCATTCTTAAGCTTTATCGGTTTAGGTGTCAGCGCACCAATGCCATCATTAGGTAGTTTGGCTAGTGACGCTATTCAATCATTAAACGTTTACCCATACTTGTTGCTCATTCCAGCAGTCTTTATCTGCTTGATCGTTTTAGCGCTTAACTTAGCGGGTGATGGCCTTAGAGATGCCTTTGACCCGAAACAGAAATAGGAGGGATTATCATGGAAAACGAAGTTTTATTAGAAGTAAAAGATCTCCATACATCATTTAATGTCCCTTCTGGTGAAGTAAGAAGCGTTAACGGTGTTTCATTCACCCTAAAAAGAGGCGAAGTATTAGGTATCGTCGGTGAATCTGGTTCTGGTAAGAGTGTGACCGCTTATTCTGTCATGCAAATCTTAGAAAAACCAGGTCGTGTCATCGGTGGTTCTATTAAATTTAAAGGCCAAGAATTACTTGGTTTGCCAAACAAACAATTACAAAAAATTAGAGGCAAAAATATCTCTATTATTTTCCAAGACTCCATGTCTTCTTTAAATCCAGTCTGGAGTATTGGTAATCAATTAATGGAAGCCGTTAAAATTCACGAAGATGAAGAGCATAAGAGAAATAGAAAAGCTCGCATCAAAGAATTAAGGGCGGAAATTAAAGTCAAAGAAAAAGAAATAGATATCGCTCCTTATAAAGCAAGATATAAAGAAGCCGAAAAAGCTTATTTTAAAGATAAGAGCGAAGAAAACAAAAAACGCTACGACGAAGCTCAAAAAGAATTCGTTGAAAAATATAGCCCAATTAAGTCACTTAAAGACGAATTAAATGATTTAGTGCATTTCGCACGTAAAAGAGCGTTAGAAATGCTCCGTTTAGTCGGTATTAACGAACCTGAAAAACGTTTGAAACAATATCCATTCGAACATTCTGGTGGTATGCTCCAAAGAACAATGATTGCGATGGCGTTAATTAATGAACCTGATTTAATTATCGCCGATGAACCAACCACTGCTTTGGACGTCACCATTCAAGCGCAGATTCTTGAATTATTAATCGACTTACAAAAGAGACTTAACGTCGGTATTATCATCATTACCCACGATTTAGGTGTTGTCGCGCAAATCTGCCACCGCGTTAACGTTATGTACGCTGGTAGAATTGTTGAAACTGGCACAGTTGATGATATTTTCTATAATCCACAACACGAATACACCAAAGGTTTGATTAATTCCATTCCAAAAGCCGGTAAACGTGCGGATAAGTTAGAACCAATTCCAGGTAACCCTGTCGACGTTTTCACCTTACCAAGTGGTTGTTCTTTCGCTCCTCGTTGTAAGAACTGCATGAAAGTCTGCTTAAAGAAATTCCCAAAATTCTTACAAGTTAGTGATGAACACTATACAGCGTGTTTCAAATACTTAGAAAAACTTGTGGATGAAGGCAAGATTAGTGAAGAAGATTTTGTTAAATATCTTGATAGTTGCGAAGAAGGTAATAAAGCCTTTAGCAGAATCTCCCGTTTAGACGTGGAAAAAGCTTATCAGGATTATCTTACTAAGAAGAAAGAAAACGCCGCTAAAACAAGCGATAATTCATTAAGCAAAGATGAAATTGAAGCGGCGCGTTATCAAACTAAAGAGGCAAAACTTGAATATCATCGTGCAAAACGTGATTTTGCCTACGCCAAAAAAGAGCATCATGCCGGTGGTAAAGAAAGATTATCAATCGATAAGAATGATGTTCATAAGAAGATTAAGCATCATAAAGTGGAAATTAAGGCACAAGCCAATAATATGTCCGCTGATGAATTTGATGCATATTTAAATGAATTAGTGATTTCCACCACTCCTGTTAATCAAGATGCTTCAGAAGAAATGGTTCTTGAAGCCAAAAAAGAACGCAAGGCTGCAAGAAAGAATGTCTTAAAGGGATTATTTAATAAACCTCGTAAAGAAAAGATTCAAGCGTTGAACGAATTAGATCACGCTGATGAAAAAGTTCTTCAAGCCAAGAGAGATTTAGTGTGGAAAAAATACGTTGATAAGAAAATGCTATCCACTAAGAAAGCATTAACTAAAATCTACGAAAAGAAAACGGAAAAGAAAGAGAGGTAATGCAATATGGTTTCAAAAGAATTAGAAGAGCAACTAAATAAAGAGTTTGCGGCTGCTCACGAAGACTTGAACGTTAAAAAAGAAATCGTCTTAGAAGTCAACCACCTCTCGATGTATTTCCCAATCAATGTTGGTTTCATGAAGACCAAACCTTTAAAAGCGGTTGATGACGTTAGTTTCACTGTTAAAAGAGGTGAAACAGTTGGCTTAGTTGGTGAGTCTGGATGTGGTAAAACCACATTAGGTAGAACCATTCTTCAATTATATAAACCAACAGGTGGTCGTATTATTTTCAATGGTCAAAGAGTCAATCCAGGCACAAAAATGGATATTGATGAATTAACTGGCAAAATTAACGAAATGAGAGACTTAATCATTGAGTTACAACCAAAGGTTGATGCTGGTGATTCAGAGGCTATTAACCAAACAAAATTAGCCAATGACCGTATTGCTAGACTTGAAAGAAACATTGAAAAGATTAGGGCTAGTAAAAAATATTACAAAGGCTTAATTAAAGAGTTTAGAAAACACGCTCAAATGATTTTCCAAGATCCATATTCATCTTTGGATCCACGTATGACTGTTGAAGACATCATCGCCGAACCATTAGATGCACATAAGATTTGTAAAACCAAAGAAGAACGCCATAGAAGAGTGGAAGAACTCATGAAAATGGTTGGTTTATCTAGCGAACACGCGACACGTTATGCTCACGAGTTCTCTGGTGGTCAAAGACAACGTATTGGTATCGCTAGAGCTTTGGCCCTCAATCCTGAATTCATCGTGTGCGATGAACCTGTTTCCGCTTTGGACGTTTCCATCCAAGCCCAAGTTATTAACACATTTAAAGAATTACAAGAAAAGTTAAAACTCACATACTTATTTGTCGCTCATAACTTATTAGTTGTTAGACATATTTCTAACCGTATTGCGGTTATGTATTTAGGACATATCGTTGAATTCGCTGATAGTGACGAATTATTCGAAAACCCACTACATCCATACACGAATTCATTATTATCTGCTATTCCTGTTCCAGATCCAGATGTCGCTAGAAACAATAAGCGTATTATTATGCAAGGTGATATCCCATCACCACTTAACGCTCCAAGCGGCTGTCCATTTAGAACAAGATGTCCAAAAGCGACACCACAATGTGCGGAAGCTAGACCAAAACTTATTGAAGTTAAACCAGGTCACCAAGTGGCTTGCCACTTAGTAAAACCTGAGAAATAAGGTAAATGAAAACCCCGTCTCAATTAAGACACGGGGTTTTTGTTTTCTTAATACAATTATTTCTTTTCGTTGTTTAAGCCGTATTTGCGGTTGAAACGATCAACACGACCATCGGATTGAACAAATCTTTGTTTGCCAGTGTAGAATGGGTGGCAATTTGCACATGTATCAACTTTGATTTCTTTTAACACAGAACCTGTTTCGAATGTGTTACCGCAGGAAACGCATGTAACTGTGCAACGATTGTAAGTTGGATGGACACCTTTTTTCATGACTTTAATTCTCCTTCCGCCTTGAACTGTAATGTCGTTCAAAGAAAGTTTGCTCATAAATACTACCAAATAAAAATGAGGTTAGCAATTATTAATTAAAAATATTTTATTTTTGAAAATCAAAAGAAGAAAAAATGGTTTAAATCCCTACTTGTGACTATAATATTTCATATCTCATTAACAATATATGTATCCAAGGGATGCATTAATGTTTGACCCCTAAAGGTCTCTTTTTATTCCTTGGTAAAATAAATAAGGATAGTCGCGGG
>CADCCA010000027.1 GCA_902799855.1 uncultured Erysipelotrichaceae bacterium
TGTTTTCAAAACCCTTCATCGCTTTATTAATAATGGATGTTTTACCAGAGGTAGAATTACCGATCATGTAAACGTCATGGCCTTTACGGACATTATTAATAGCGTCGATATATTCCTTTGGATCAATCTTATTGGAATTGCCAACTAAACGGATGGAAGCGGCTTTGATGCCGTATTCTGCAAATCTTTCGCTTAAGTAAGCAATTAATGATTCATCTTTGATGCTTTGTGGGAATAAATCGCGTTTTGTGCCAAGAACTGTTACTTTAAGCTTCTTAACTTTGCTGGCGATTTCCTTATTTAATGTACCATTAAAGGAGAATAAATCGACAACCCAAACGATGTAAGCATCTGTAGCAACAGCATCATCAAGTATTTTTAATACTTCTTGGTCAACTTCTTGATCTAGTTCGCTGTTATTAAACGCTTTCATAGTTTCGAAGCATTTATCGCAATAAATGATTTGGATTGGCGTCGCTCTGTTGAGTGATTCCGGGATGATATAGCCTTTTTCATTTGGCTTATCGCATTGCAAAATTGCACCACAGTGGTAACAACGCAAGACTCTTCTAAATTTTCCCATATTTAGTTCTCCAATCTGGCAATCTGCCTTTTTTTCTTAGATGTTTTCTAATCGGTCTATCGAGTAGACGGTTGAAATGTGTCGTGAATTGATCTTCTTTAACGACTTTTTCAGTGAGTAATACACGAATATGCGCTCCACGAGCGGCCAAAACGTCAGTCATGAGTTGGTCTCCGACAAGCATTGTTTCCTCCGCTTTAACGCCTTTTTCTTGAATGAACTTTCTGATTCGTCTAGAAAATGGCTTGCGTGCGCTATAAATACATCCAACATTCGCCTTATCAGCGTATCCCTTTACGCGCTTCTCACGATTATTAGAAACGATGATCGGTTCAACCCCCGTATCTCTGATACTCTTTATCTTTTCAACCGCTCTTTCTGTAGGAATGCGGCAACGATAACTATCAAGAGTGTTATCTAAATCGATAAGTAAGAGCTTAATTCCATTTTGACTATAGAAGTCGCTTGGTACCTCATATATCGATTGAGCATGAGCAAAGGGGATGAATCTTTTGAACATATTTATATAAATATTCTAACGTAAAACCGCTAATAATGTGAGAAGAAATATTTCATTCTCACAACATTTTTCAAAAAGACTCAATGTAATTCGAGATGACTATAAAAGTAATTTACTAATTTGAATTAGATATAAATGCAATAATAAAACAAAGTTTTATAAACTACTAATAATATACTAGACATTTACCAGTATTTAAAACTAGTCATCAAGATCGTCAAAGATGGAAATTTGCTCAAATCCTTCTTTTTCTTCCTTCTTTGGAGCAGGAATTTCTTGTTCAAATTCGTTTTGAGTTTCATCTTCTTGTGGCACTAAAACAGGTTTTTCTTTGACAAGAACTGGATGTGAAACAGTGTCTTTATTGACTACGTCAATAACACCATCAAGGACATTCTCGACTGTTGCTTTACTTGGAATATCAATGTTCTTTTTAGCGTATTTATCTAAATCTGAGAGATAGAAATTATCTAAATCAAAGGTGAAATATGTATTATCGTTGAGGAAAAGATTTATTTTTAATAAATCTTGTTTCGAATCAATCTTAAAGGCTCCTACAACTGTGTGAATATCGCTTTTGAAGAATGGCATGACTTGGGTAGTTTTGCCCAATCTAGCGGTTAAATTCACGTGTGCATTATCGAAAATACGATAATGACCTCTATCGGTAAATAAAGCAACTTTGCTCTTTTCTTCTTCGTCAAAGGCGATTAAAGAAACAGCGAAGTTTTTGCCTAAACCTGCCACAGATTTCACGCCACCAGCTTTGCTACCGAGGATGGATAATTCGTTTTCATTGAAGTAGGTAACATAACCATTACTTGTTACAACAAGTAAATTACTGTTTCCGGATAAGACTTGGACATCAACCACTTCATCCTCATTCAATAAACGCATATTGCGTATTGGGCGCGAGCGTTTTCCTTTTTCTATAAAATTAAGAGGCATACGCTTAATTTGACCAAATTTAGTCAAAATGCCCAAATAAATGTCATCTCTGAAATCACTGACAGCGATACCTTTGATGATCTTTTCGCCTGACGCTAAGGTGGAGAAGACGTTTAAATGGTTACCTTCATCTTTCCATCTTGTCTCACTAATCTTGTGAACAGGAACGCAAATATAGTTTCCTTGATTTGTAAAACAAATCAAATAATCGGTTGTATTGAGTAGTCCAGCCCCAACAAGTTCATCTCCATCTTTTAAGCCGGGGAGATAATTATCAGTGCTGCTACGATACGATTTTAATGTGGAACGTTTAACGTAACCATCACGTGTTAAAGCCACCATAACATCATCTTTAGCGATTAATTCACGCTTATCAATTGGGGCAACTTCTTGTTTTTCTTGAATTTGTGTACGACGGTCATCACCATACTTATCAGCGATGGCTTTTAGTTCACGAACTAAAACACGGTTTAATTTGCTCTCATCTTCTAAGATTCCTTTAAGGGTTTCAATATCTTTGATGAGCATTTCTTTTTCTTTTTCTAATGTCACTTCATCAGTATGGCTTAATTTATAAAGCGGCATTGTCACAATTGCTTCAGCTTGTTCATTCGAGAAGCCATAACGATTCATTAAATTAATCTTGGAATCGGCTTTATCTTTGCTCTTTTTAATGATTTCAACGATATCATTAATGTTAATTGAAGCATAGATAAGACCTTCAACAATGTGAAGTCTAGCACTGAATTTTTCTAAATCAAATTGACTCTTCCTTGTAACAACTTCCACTTGGTGAGCGATATAAGCATCGATATATGTGAGGAGGTTTAAAGTTCTTGGACGGCCATCAACAATCGCTACCATATTCGTAGAATATGAAGAGACTAAACCAGTCTTATTCATTAAGTATTGAAGGAGAAGATCGCATTTAGCGTCTTTCTTGCAATCGATAACGATTCTAATGCCTTTCCAGTCACTTTCATCTCTCACTTCTAAAAGACCATCAACGGCCTTAGAGTGGACGATTTTATCAATTTCAAAAACCAACTGGTTTTTCTGTGTTTTATATGGGATTTCTGTGATGATAATTTGTTGATTGTCTTTATTTTGGACGATTTCTGTCTTACTAGCGATTTCGATACGTCCACGACCAGTTAAATAGATGTTTTTAAGACCTTCTGATTCATAAATAATGCCACCACCAGGGAAATCTGGACCTAAGACAAATTGCATTAAATCTTCAACGGTTGCAGTCTTATGGCCGATACGATAAACGATAGCATTTGTGATTTCTCTAAGGTTATGAGGTGGGATTTCTGTTGCTAAAGCAACAGCAATACCTTCAGTACCATTGACAAAGAGATTTGGGAATCTCGCTGGAAGGACAATTGGTTCTAATTCTGTATCGTCGAAGTTTAGCTGCATATCAACAGTCTTTTTGTCGATATCACGCACTAATTCGTTGCTTAATTCACTTAGTCTAGATTCGGTATAACGATAAGCCGCTGGTGAGTCGCCATCAATACTACCGTTATTGCCTTGGAAGTCGATCAATGGATAGCGAACTTTCCAATCTTGGCTCATACGAGCCAATGCCTCATAAATTGATGTATCACCATGTGGGTGGAAAGTACCCATAACCGCACCAACAGTATGAGCACATTTTCTGGTTGGTTTATTAAAGACGTTGTTATTTCTATACATGGTAAAGACGATACGTCTTTGAACTGGTTTTAAGCCATCTCTTACATCAGGAATAGCACGGTCTTGAATAACGTATTTGGCATAGGTGGCATAACGATCACCCATTACATCTTCCATTGGCTGAATGGAGATATTCTCAGCGTAATTTTCTTCGACTAAATCTATCTTTTTTGTTCTAGCCATCGCTTACTTTACCTCCTTCATGAAAGAATCTACTTTGTTGAAATCAACGTTTTCTTCAACCCAAGCACGACGAATAGAAGTATCTCTACCCATCAAAACGTTAACACGTTTTTCGACAAGAATTGGATCTTCAATATCCACTTGGATTAATAGTCTAGTTCTTGGATCCATTGTGGTTTCTTTTAACTGAATAGCGTCCATTTCACCAAGACCTTTATAACGGCTGACTTTATAACCGCCACCGACTTTCTTTTTCGCTGCTTCTAGGCCTTCATCATCCCAAGCGTATTCTTGGATAACGCGTTTACCGTCTTCTTTGAAGACGCGGTATAAAGGTGGAACAGCAATAAAGACTTGAATATGTGCACCATCGGTATCAGCATCGGTCATGATGATGATCTTGCCGTATTTGATATCTTCTAAGTCAAAACTTTGTCCAAAACCCGCTCCAATTGTGTTAATAATGGTCGCGATTTCTTCGTTGTGAACTAATTTATCGATGGAAATTGAATCTGTATTAAGCGGTTTACCACGTAGTGGTAAGATGGCTTGATGTAAACGATCTCTACCTTTTTTAGCAGTACCACCAGCAGAATCACCTTCTACGATGAATAATTCGTTTTTGGCGTAATCTTTACTCTGAGCAGGCGTTAATTTATCGGATAAAATGACATCTTGTTTGGTCTTTTTACTGCTACGTGCTTCTTCTTTGGCTTTTCTTGCCGCTAAACGGGCAGTTTGAGAAGCGATACATTTATTGATTAAATTGATGGCGAATTCTTTGTTCTCAGTAAGATAATAAGTAAACTTATTATAAATGAAATTTGAGACGACAGAAGTCGCTTGAGGAGTGCCTAATTTTCCTTTTGTTTGGCCTTCAAATTCAAGGAGAGCTTCTGGGATTTTTAAGGAAATAACCGCGGTTAAACCTTCACGAATATCACTACCTTCGAGCTTTTTACCACGTAATAATTTGTAATTTTCCGCAAAATCATTAACAGCTTTGGTGATGCCAGCTCTAAAACCGGTTTCGTGAGTGCCACCATCTCTTGTTCTTACGTTATTAACGTAAGAATAGATTGTTTCATTGTAGTCTTCGTTACAATATTGAAGAGCAATTTCGATATCAATTTGAGTCTCACTATCAGTATCAGAAAAGTTGATTACATCAGATAAAGCGTTCTTATTTGAATTGATGTTATTGATGTATTCAACAAGGCCGTTTTCATATAAAAAGTTTTGATTCTGTCCTGTTTTTTCGTCAATCAAGACAAATTCAACACCCTTCATAAGGAAGGCGGATTCTTGTAAGTGACTTGCGATTGTATCCCACTTAAACTCAACTGTGCTAAAAATGGTTGAATCTGGTTTAAAACGCACATATGTACCATGCTTTTTGGTCGTTCCAACAACTTCGAGAGGGACGACCAAATTACCACCATTTTCAAATCTAATGTGGTAAATATTGCCATTTTGATAGACATTTATGTCTATCCATTCACTTAAAGCGTTAGTGACGGAAGCACCAACGCCGTGTAAACCTGCTGCGGATTTATAGACAGCGTTATTAAATTTACCACCGGCGTGAAGCTCAGTAAAAACGACTTCGACCGCAGGTCGACCAGTCTCTTTATTGATGCCAACAGGAATACCACGACCTTCGTCAAGAACACTGATAGAACCATCTTTGTGCATAGTTACTGTGATCTTTTTGCCATATCCAGAAAGGGCTTCGTCAACACTATTATCGACTACTTCCCACACTAAATGATGTAAACCAGCAGCGTTAGTTGAGCCAATGTACATGGCTGGTCTTTTTCTAACGCCTTCAAGACCTTTCATGACGTGAATATCGTCAGCTGTATAAGTTGTTTTTGTGGTAATAGGCACTATGTTTTTCTCCGTCAAGACTTAATTATATACAAATTAAGTTGCAAATATAAAGCGTTTTAGTAGAATTAAAAATGTAATTTCGGAGGAAGAAAAATGAATATATTAGTTAATATATTAGTCGCTATCGCTTGTGTAATTATTGGTTACCTCTTAGGAAGCGCTAATATCTCTATTCCTTTGGGAAAAATGATATTTAAACAAGATCCAAGAGAATACGGATCACATAATTGCGGTGCAACAAACTGCGGAAGATTATGGGGTAAAAAGTACTTCTTCATCGTTTTCTTCTTTGATGTGTTTAAAACTATCGCTTCTCTTTACATTTGTTGGGCTGTTCTAACATTCATTCCAATGCATGAAGGTCACGCTTTAATGCCAGAAGTCTATGCTATGCATAGAGGTGATCCTGCTGAGATAGGTCAATTCATTATTCAATGGCCAGTTTATTGGTTAGCTTGTGTTGGTGCAGTTTTAGGAAACATCTTTCCATTATTCATTAAGTTTAAGGGCGGAAAAGCTGCTTCTACATATCTCGGTGTCACCATTACTACCTCTTGGGGTTTCACCATTGTCGGTATTATTTCTTATTTCAGCGTTTTATTTAAGAGTAGATATGTCTCCCTTTCATCCATGATTTGTGGCATATGTAATGTCATAGTTACTTGGATCTGGGCCATCTTATTAATGCTCAAGGTCATCCCTACAAATTTGATCTGTATGCTTAACTGGGCACCGATTCTTTATTGCAATTATGTCTACGCTATTGTGATGACAATTTTGGTGGCAATTATGATTATTAGACACCACGAAAACATCGGTAGAATTAAGGCTGGAACCGAAAGAAAAGTCCATTGGATGGATAGGAAAAAACAAGTAGAAAATTAGTAGAGTTAATACTTTGTATTACAAATTAAAAGCACTCGTGATGAGTGCTTTATTTTTTGTCTGTTTTTTTACTTGTTTGAGTTCATGTTGCGCATGATTTCTCTAATCTGTTTTTCACTTGGTGTACGACCCATGCTTCTAAACATTGCGCGAATCATTTTCTCGTTAACAGGTGGGTTTTCTTTGAGTTGTTTTTGGAAGATGTAACGGGTGATAAAGAAGCCCGCAACACCACCACCAATAAGAGCGAGAACTAGGAACAAGATGAATTGCCAAATTGCGATTTCAAACATGTTCTATCTCCTAGGCTCTGCCGTCGTATTCGCCTGTGTCTGTGCGAACTAAGACTTCTTCGCCTTCTTCGATGAATAATGGCACTCTAACAACTAAACCTGTTTCTAATGTGGCTGGCTTTGTTGGTTTGTTAACTGTGTCACCTCTAACGCCTGGATCACATTGTGTAATCTTTAAAGAAACTTTAGCTGGTAAGTTAACACCGAGGATTTCGCCTTCATAAGAAGTGATTTCCACGACTTCGTCGCCTTTAAGGAATTGTTTTTCCCATTGGAGACGTTCAACTGGGATTTCCACTTGATCATATGTTTCTTGATCCATGAATACTAAGAAATCGCCACTATCATAAAGATATTGCATTTGTCTTTTATCAAGACGAACGTTATCAACCATATAACCACTGTTACGTGCTAATTCGTTGATTGTGCCTGTACGCACGTTTTTGACTTTGACCTTAGCGACCATCTTTCTCATCGCTGTTTTGTTGAGTAAGATGTCTAAAACTTGATAAAGGTTACCTTCATCAATGAAGTAATTGCCTGGTCTTAATTCTGTAACATTAACCATAAATTTATATTTCCTTTCAATAAATTCCTTGAATATTATAACAAATATTCATTATTTGACAAATTATTTGACGTATTGATTGAATCTCATCTCTATTTCTAGAGTCGAAGGCTTTTCATGTCCTCCATAAATTTTGACGCTTTTTGGTAAGCGGGTAATCTTTTCCATTGAACGTCTCAGTTCGTGCGGTTTAGCGGTTGGTAAATCGCATCTTCCAACACCATGTGGAATAATAAAATCGCCGGTAAAAAGAAGGCCACTATCTTTTAGATAGAAACAAACACCACCCGAAGTATGATACGGCGTATAGATGACATTAATATCTTCATCTAAAAGTCTCAAAACGTCTCTATCTGCGACAGTTTCAGCCTTAGCTTTGACAATAACTGAATCACCGATAAAATCACTGCAATTAGCGTAAGTATCGGTTAATTTATCTAAATCATCAAAACCGATAAATACTGGAACGTGAAATGCGTTCACTAATACATCAACACCACGAATATGGTCGGCATGACCATGAGTCAAAAGAATTCCTTTAAGGGATAATTCGTTTTTATTAATATAGTTAACTAAGCCTGGATAATCTTTAGCAGGATCGATGACTACGCATTGTTTCTTTTCGTCAATTAAAAGATACGTATTAGCATATAAATCATCTAAATCCTCGTAAATGAAAGGGATAACCTTAATCATAAGCACAAAAAAATAGGCAAAGCCTATTATTTCTTTTTCTCACGATGGAGAGTAACTTTCTTGCAGCGTGGGCAATATTTCTTTAACTCAATTCTATCTGGGTGTTTCTTTTTATTTTTAGAAGTAAGATAGTTTTCTTCGCCGCATTCAGTGCATTTAAGTGTTAATGAGATTCTATCATCCTTACTTGCCATTTGATTTTCTCCTTCAAAGTCGCTTAATATCTTACCACAGGTAAAATATAATGCAAATATATTTTTTAATAAAAAATTAGGTTATAATGACAAATATGAAAAGAACACAAACAAAGCAAATCAAAATTAGCCGCTTATTTATTGGCGGACAAGACAAAGTTTTAATCCAGTCAATGTGTAAGCACAAAACCTCACACGTTGAAGAAATCATAAATGAGATTAATGAATGCGCGAATTTGGGCGCTAGCTTGATGAGAGTCTCTATTTTGGACGAAGAAGATGCTAAAGCCATCAAAGAGATTAAGAAAGGTATTAAGATTCCACTAGTAGCCGATATTCACTTCGATCCTAATCTCGCAATTCTTGCCATTAAAAATGGCGCGAATAAGATTCGCCTTAATCCAGGAAACATCAGCGATGAAAACAAAATTAAAGAAATCGTTGAATTAGCAAAAAAGAAAAATGTGGCAATTAGAGTCGGCGCAAATTCTGGTTCAGTAAGCAAAGAATTAGCAGATTTTGACATTCCTTTATCTCATAAACTGATTTTATCAGTTAAACAACAAGTTGCCATCTTAGAGAAATATGATTTCCATAATATCGTTATTTCTTTAAAAGCAAGCAACATCAAAGAAACAATCAAAGCATACGAACTCGCTAGCGAGATGTTCCCATATCCTTTACATATCGGTATCACTGAAGCTGGACCATATGATTTGTCAGTCATTCGTTCAACCGCTGGTTTGGCGCCTCTTTTATTGCAAGGTATTGGTGATACAATCCGTATTTCCATTACTGGAGATGCAAAAGACGAGGTCATCGCTGCTAAAAGGCTCCTACATGACTGTGGATTATATGAAAATTATCCTACATTCATTTCTTGTCCAACATGTGGAAGAACACAAGTTGATGTCAAACCACTGGGCGCCAAAGTCTTTAAATATCTTGAAGACAACAATATCAAATTAACAGTTGCAGTCATGGGCTGCGTGGTTAATGGTCCAGGTGAAGGTAAGAACGCAGATGTCGGAATCGCGGGCGGTAAAGGCCAATATGTCATCTTCAAAAAAGGTGAAATTATTAAAAAAGTGTCAGAAGACGAAGCTTATGACGCTTTAATTGCAGAGATTAATAGTCTCCGTTAATAAGATTCTTTCCAATTATCAACAAATGATTCGGCCCTTAACATTCTGATTTCATCAGAATAAGGGGCTTTTTCATTGATGTAAGGTGTTTCTAATATCTTTGGAACGTCTTTTAAACGTGGATGATTGGCTAAACGCGATAAAGCATCAAAGCCAATTTCTCCATAGCCAAGGTTTTCATGACGATCTTTATGAGCGCCGCGGAAGTTTTTAGAATCATTTACATGAACAACGAGTAAACGATCTAGACCAATGACTTTGTCAAATTTATTTATAAGGCCTTCAGTGTCATTAACATCGTAGCCAGCATCATGAACATGGCAAGTATCCAAACAAACGCCTAGACGGTCTTTATAATGGCATTTTTCGATAATATCACGCACCTGTTCAAAAGTAGTTCCGATTTCAGAGCCTTTGCCCGCCATTGTCTCAATGGCGATTCTAACTTTTGTGCCATCATTCGCAAAAACTTTATCTAAAGAATCCGCTAGCACTTCAATAGCAGCTTCTGGACCTGCTCCAAGATGGTTTCCTGGATGAAGCACTAAAATACTAGCGCCAAAAGCTTCGCTTCTTTGAAGTTCGTTAATAATCGTTTTGATTGAAAGATCTAAAAGCTCTGGTTTATTGGGATTGGCAGCATTAATGATGTAAGGAGCGTGAACCACGATTTTGCTTTCATCAAAGCCATGTTCTCTTAAAAGAGAACGACCTTCCTCAATCTTTAATTCGTTGAGAGGTTTTCTAAAGGAATTTTGTGGCGCGCCAGTATAAAACATAAATGTTGAAGCGTTATAGCTAATCGCTTCTTTAACACTGCCTAAATAGTATTCAGGTCCATTCATTCCAACGTGGGAACCGATTAATAAATCTTTTGCCATATTATTCCTCAATCTTAATTGATTTAATGACGACTTTTTCTAAGGGAGCATCGAAATAATTAGTTTCAACTGATGCAATAGCATCAACAACATCAATTCCTTTGATAACTTCACCAAAAGCGGCATATTTGCCATCTAATTGTGGGCAATCTTGATGCATGATGAAGAATTGGCTTCCTGCTGAATCATAATCCATCGCACGCGCCATCGAGATCACGCCTCTTTTATGCTTAAGAGGGTTATTGACGCCATTATCAGAGAATTCACCTTTAATGCAATAGCCAGGACCGCCAGTGCCATTTCCTTTTGGACAGCCACCTTGAATCATAAAACCATTGATGATTCGATGGAATGTCAGTCCATCATAGAAGCCTTTTTTGGCAAGCGAGACAAAGTTATCAACGCTGATTTGAGCGCATTCTCTATTGAGTGCTACTTCGATGGTTCCGAACTTATTAATTTCAATAATTGCTTTCATAATATTTCTCCACTATATCAAAGATATATAACTACTAAACATTTACTATTTAATTACTATTGGCATTTTCTCATGATCCACCATCAAAACACGTAATTTTGGGTCGATTTCAAGAAGAATTTTCTTCATTTGTGGCATGAAAACTCTCTCAACTTCATGAGGAACATCTAAATAGTTAAAATGTTCATTTACGATTGAACGACGAACATGATGAGGTGTATCTCCTGAGATATAAATATCACAGCCTTCATCTCTAGCGATGTTCCAAGAACGTGAACCGCCACCACCGATAATGCCAACTTTTTTAACTGTTTGGTTACCGTTAGCGATTAGCAAAGCATAATCAACATCTAATTTTGCTTTAGCAAATTTCGCAAATTCTTCAGTAGGCATTGCTTCTTCTAATTCCCCAATACGCATCATTATATTCGCTTCTGGAGCATAGACGTTATTCAAACCAAGTAATTCCGCTAAAGCATCATTCATTCCATCTTTGCCTGTATCAAAATTGGTGTGCATGCTATAAATAGGCACTCCTAATTCATCTATTTTGTGACAAAGTTCTTCCTTGAGCTTATCGTATTTTAAAACTTTGGCTCTTGTGCCATAGATAAACGGATGATGAGTCAAGATTAAATCTGGTTTATTTTCCTCTAAAAGAGGAAGAACTTCTTGGTCAAAGTCCAAACAAAGCAAAATGCTATTCACTTCTTCTGGAAGCTTTCCTGTCATGAGACCCACAAAATCGTGATTCATTTTGGCGTAACGTTTTGGAAAGCGTTTTGCTAACTTTTGTAGTAAGAGTCTTGTTTTCATACAATTCTTTCTAATTTGTGTTTTTCTTCACAAAGTGAAGAGATACGTGACTTGGGCAATTCTGTCTTTCTTAATAAAACATCGATCTCGTTGATACGATTTTGATATTTTTCTTTGAAAGTCGCAGATTTTTGATGTCTTAATATTGGACCAAACTCTAAATCTTCATCACTGATGATGGCCTTTTCCGCTTTGACGAATTTGATAATTTCATAGAAAATATCATCTTCTTTGACAATTTGTTCATCCGCAATAGCAAAACCCATTTGGCAAATCTCTTTTCTTGCTAATGGAACAGCGGTATGAGCATCGATAATAATCGTTTGCACTCTAACGAGCTTTTCTGGATTATTTTTCAAAATCTTCACGATTGAAGTTCCGCCCATACCAGCGATGACAATTGTGGAGACATCACGAGTGATATCTTTGATACCATCACTAAAAAGAGGAGTGATTTTGTCATCGACATGATATCTAATAAGATTGCTTCTTAATCTTTCGAATGGTCCTTCTTTGTTCTCCACCGCAAAGCCTTTTTGCACTATGCCAGATTGCACAAGTGCAATCATAAGTTTGCCGTGGTCACTACCAATATCAGCAACGACTGATTTGGGCACCATGTCATGAATGATTTTTAAGCGTTTGGATAATTTGATCATTAAAATTTTTCCTTATAGTCACCTAATCTCTTTGAACGAGTTGGGTGTCTGAGTTTTTTAATGGCTTTGGCTTCAATTTGACGAATTCTTTCACGAGTAACGCCAAATTCACGGCCAACTTCTTCGAGTGTACGTGGACGGTTGTCGTCTAAACCATAACGGAGTCTGATAACTCTTTCTTCACGATCACTTAAGTCTTTAAGAATGCTGTAAAGCTCTTCTTTTAATAATTGTCTGGTTGTAAAGTCAACTGGTGATTCACTTTCTTTATCTTCGATAAAATCACCTAAATGAGAATCGTCTTCTTCGCCGATTGGTGTTTCTAATGAAACTGGTTCCATAGCGATTCTTTGAATTTCGCGTATACGTTTGGCAGATAATTCACCATTCATAGCGTCAGAAATCTCTTCAGCAGTTGGTTCACGGCCAAAGTCTTGAATAAGTTGTCTTTGGATTCTTGTCATTTTGTTAATGGTTTCAACCATGTGGACAGGAATACGAATGGTTCTAGCTTGGTCGGCGATGGCTCTAGTGATAGCTTGACGAATCCACCATGTTGCATAATATAGCCTTTTGTGTAATCGAATTTATCAACAGCCTTCATTAAGCCTAAGTTACCTTCTTGGATTAAATCGAGGAAAAGCATACCACGTCCAACATAGTGTTTAGCAATGTTAACGACCAAACGAAGGTTGGCATTAATTAATGTTTGTTTGGCTTCTTCATCGCCTTCTAAGATCTTCTTAGCAAGAACTGGTTCATCTTCCGCTTTTAGAAGGTCATATTTACCGATTTCTTTGAGATACATCTTGACGGAGTCGTTGATTCTCACCTCACTACCGAGGTAATCGATGTCGATGTCTTCTTCGGTTTCTTCGGCGTCTTCTGCAAAGAAATCATCGTCATCAGGTTCTTCGTCAAGATTCATCTTGCTTTCATCGAAGTCTTCAAAATCATCATCATTATCATCTTCATCAGAGATAACTTCGATGCCTTTTTCTTTGAAATAGTTCATTAAATCGACGATTGTGTCATCATCGAGTTCAAATTGACTAAGTGCATCATAGATATCGCTTTGATCGAGAATGCCAGAGTTTTTCGCTTTCTTGAGCAAACTCGCTTTGATGTCATCTAATGAGAGGATTTCGCCATCGTCATCATAGATGCTTTTAATCTTTTTCTTCTTTTCTAATTTGAGTTTTGGAGATGTAGATGCTCCTTCACTCACTTTTGGTCTGCCTCTTTTCTTTGGCGCAGTTTCAACAACTGCTTCGACCGCTTCTTTCTTTTTTCTACCCATAAATCAATGCCCCTTTCATTGTTTATTAGCTAACTATGTTATTGCTTCTTTTTCATTTTGCGACGGTTGTGCTCTGAGATAATTCTCGCTTTCACCATCTCGTCTTTACCTTCTAAAGATTGCTCCAACGTATCTTTTTCAAAGATTTTGTCTTTTTCTTGTTCGATGACGTTATAGAGATTCTCGAGTAAAGTGTCATTACAAACGTTTGGATGATTTCTTTCTAAATATAGTTCGGAAATCTTATTTATTAATTCATCCTTATCTTCAAGATTGCTGGCTTCTAATGAGGCGAGCAGATCTCGAGGTACGAAATCTTCGTGCACTTTGGCGTATTCAATGAGGTAATTGGCGATACTGCGATATGTTTCATCGTAGAAACCACCGACTTTTGCCTCATAAAAGGCCACTGCAGAAGGATTTTGTAGCATTTGGTATAAAAGTTCATGCTCGGCTGTAAAAAGCCTTCTAAGAATCTTTCTTTCAGGATGGAGTTCTAAAATCGCATTCTTATACTGCGTGGTACCTTGTGGCTTGTTTCTCACATTTCTTAATAAATTTTTGATTGCTTCTGGCGCGAAACCGGTAATAGAAGCGAGCTTATTAATGTAGGTATCAAGTTCTAATGTCGATTTGATTCCCAATAAAATTGGGACGAACTCGTTAATGAGTTGTGTTTTCTGCTCAGGCGTCTTGAGCGGATTGGTGTTTTGATAATAATTAAGGACGAAGTCGATGCGAGAAATGAGCTTGTTTAAGTAAGCATTAAGCGCCATTTCACCATCGCTATTGAGGATTTCGTCTGGATCCTTGCTACTATTTTGGTTATCAACGATACGAACGTTGAGTCCACTATTAACCAAATTATTAGCGATTTCCATCGTGGCCTTTTGTCCAGGTAAATCACCATCAAGACAAAGTCTTATTTCAACATTAAGCGCTCTTAATAAGCGAATATGTTCTGTACTTAACGCTGTTCCCATAATGGCAACACACGATTCGATGCCAATGCGGTAGAGCGCATAAACATCCATAAAGCCTTCTAATACGTAGATATATCCCGCAATACGAGCTTTTTCTTTGGCGTTATGGTAGTTATAAAGAATATTAGATTTATGAAATAAATAGGTCTCAGGAGAATTGACATATTTGGCTTCTGGACCATCACCTAATCTTCTGGCAGAATAGCCGACCACTTCACCATTAGCATCCATGATTGGGAAGATTGCTCTTCCTTGGTTACGGTCGCTATAAACACCATTGCTGGATGAGGCGATACCGATATCTTCAATTGTCTTTAATGAATGGCCTTTTTCCTGAAGGAAACGACATGTGGCTTTTCCATCTTTAAAGGCATAACCTAACAAGAATTTGCTACGCATTTGCGCATCCAAATGGCGGTTTTCAAAGTAATCTAGCCCTGCTTTACCTTCTGGTGAATTGAGCGAATATTGATAATAAATCGTTAAATCATGTAAGCATTTCACCAAAGGAATACGGCGAGGATCAATAACTTTCGCTTCGCTAATGCCATCTAGTCGCGGATCATGATAATCGCTAATCTCAGCGACTTTCTTGAGCGCCTCCTTGAAGGAGAGATGCTCGTATTTCATAACAAAGCCAATTGCATTGCCGCTAGTGCCACAGACGAAACATTTAAAGATTTGCTTCTCGGGCGATATGTGCATTGATGGATTGGTGTCGTCATGGAAAGGACATTTGGCTAAATAGTCTTTGCCTTTTCTGACCAAAGGTAAATAAGCCTGAATAACTTTAACGATATCCGAGTGCTTTAATACGTCATTTACCAATGTTTCATCAAATGCCATATAATAAATTATACCTTTACTAATTTTCTACTAGTTTTTCACTTTGATTAAAAGAACACTTTTTCTTCTAAATACGCTCTTAATTCGCCGATTGGTAAGCGAACTTGTTGCATGGAATCACGTTCACGAATGGTGACTGCACCATCGTTTTCTGTATCAAAGTCAACAGTAATGCAGAAAGGCGTACCAACCGCGTCTTGACGACGATAACGTTTGCCAATACTACCAGTATCATCATAGATGACATTGAAATACTTGGCTAATTGTTGTTCGACTTCACGAGCCTTTTCCTCTAACTTCTTGGAAAGAGGTAAGACAGCGGCTTTATAAGGTGCAACCGCTGGGCTTAAGTGCATAACAATACGTGTATCGTTTTCACCAACAGCTTCTTCATCGTAGGCATCACACAGTGTCATTAAGACTAATCTATCAAGACCAACCGAAGGTTCAATGCAATATGGCACATACTTTTCGTTGGTTTCTGGATCTAAATAGTCCAATGCTTCACCACTATATTTGATGTGACGGTTTAAGTCATAGTCAGTTCTATCGGCGATACCCCAAATTTCACCCCAACCAAATGGGAAGAGGTATTCGATGTCTGTTGTAGCTTTGCTATAGAAAGCAAGCTCTGCTTGTTCGTGATCTCTATAACGCAAGTTTTCTTTTTTAATGCCTAAGGAATCAACAAAATTTAAACAATATTGTTTCCAATAATCGAACCATTTTAAATCGTCGCCTGGTTTGCAGAAGAATTCCATTTCCATTTGATCAAACTCACGTGTGCGGAATGTCATTTGTCCTGGAGTAATTTCATTTCTGAAAGCACGACCGACATTACAAATGCCAACAGGTAATTTTCTTCTTGTGGTTCTTAAAACATTCTTGAAGTTAACAAACATACCTTGTGCGGTTTCTGGTCTTAAATAGACGACTGATTTGTTATCTTCAGTGACACCAATATGTGTTTTAAACATCATATTGAATTGACGAATGTCGGTGAAATCTTCTTTACCACAGTTTGGACATTTGACGTGATTTTCACGAATGAACGCCATCATTTGTTCGTTGGTCATACCATTAACATCAACATCAGGGAACTCTTTTTCAATGAGCTGATCAGCTCTAAAACGTTGCTTACAACTCTTGCAGTCAATTAATGGGTCATTAAATGTTGCAACGTGACCAGTAGCTTCCCAAACTTTTGGGTTCATCATGATGGCAGCGTCAATACCAACGTTAGTTGTGCTTTCTTGCACGAACTTCTTCCACCACATCTTTCTAATATTAGATTTAATTTCGCTTCCTAAAGGACCATAGTCCCAAGTGTTGCTTAAACCACCATAAATTTCAGAGCCTTGAAAATAATAACCGGAGACAATGAAATGGTTACATAGCTTATCAAATTCAAATTTTGCCATATTTTTACCTTCTTTACTTGTTACATCAAGTATGCACGTTGAAAATGCTATATTTCCAGTGAATTGTTGTCAACCTATTATAAGTGTTATGACTGACTTTTGCTAGTCTAAAAGTAAACGAAGGTTTTTGAAGTGATAGCCAAAGGCTTCTTCCATAAAATCGATGAATTTTCTAAATAAAATATAGGTTTCATCGTAGTCGTATGTAGATTCTAGGAGGTGCAAATCACGCGAATTGAAGATTTTTCTTAAAAGAACCATCTGATTTTTGTTCAGATCATGGCTAATTCCTTCTTCGAAGCAGTCTTTGCAAATGAAGCCACCTTCTTCAAAGGAGAAGGCCACGATATCGGTCTTTTTACCACAATTGACACATTGATTGACTTCTAATTCGAAGCCTCCCAAACGTATCGCCTGCGCCATAAAAAGCAAAAGCGTCATCAACCAATCTTTGTTCTTCTTAAGCGCTTGCACGCTATCTTCCACCGCTTTAAAGAGTTTGGGTTTATCTTCATCAGGAAATAAGTAATTCACTATTTCATTAATGAAAAGCAATGAGCCCAAATACTTGGAATCCATATCCAAGCGAAGCGGAGTAAATAGTTGCTTTGTGCTCTTTAAAATTGGATGTTTAAAGTTGCCATCGGTCAATTCAATATCAGCGATGGTAAGAGCATTATTGATCGAAATGTTTTTACTTTTAGGATTTCCAATCCCTCGTGCTAAAAATGTTATGAATGAATCTTCAGAAATTGCGGATATGACCGCATCTTTTTCCTTATAAGGACTTATCGATAAGACGATTATTTTCATGACTATTTTTCGTACTTATATCCGTAGGTTTTGAGGGCTGCGAGTTCATCTCGCCAGCCAGGCTCAACCTTAACTTGTAATTCTAAGAAAACATGTTGTTTTAAATAGCGTTCGATGTCAACGCGGGCTTTAGAACCAATTTCCTTGATTCTTTTACCGCCAGCACCGATAACGATGCCTTTTTGACTCTCTTTTTCAACAATGATTGAGGCATAAATCTGAATTGGTTTATGCTCCCATTCGATATGATCCATGTAAATAGCAATTGAATGTGGCACTTCGTCGCGAAGCTGTTTCAAAATCTTCTCTCTGATGATTTCTTTGATATTAAAGATTTCATCTTTATCGGTAATCACATCAGTAGGATAATACGCCGGCCCTTCAGGAAGAAGGCTCACTACTGTTTTGATTAGCTCATCGATATTGAAGCCTTCTTTGGCAACTGTATCGAGGAAGATGGCTTTTGGGAAAAGGTTGCGATATATTGCCTTTAATTCCTCAGTTTTGTCCAATCTTGCTAAATCAATTTTATTGAAAACAATAATTAAAGGTTTGTCGTGGACATCAACGTGATCCACGATATATTGGTCACCTGTTCCAAAAGGCTTAGAAGCATCAACGACAAGTAATGCAACATCGACATCGTGAGCAGCACTATAGGCCATGTTGTTCATTTCTTTGCCTAATTGCTGTAGTGGTTTATGAATACCTGGTGTATCAAGAAAGACTATTTGCGCATCACTGGAATTATAAATTCCGATGATGTTATTTCTCGTAGTTTGTGATTTATCGGTCACAATTGAGACCTTGTGATTGGTAACGCTATTAATGATGGTAGATTTACCAACATTAGGGCGTCCCAAAATAGCGACGAATCCAGATTTCATCTACTTTAAATCCTCTCCAGAGAAAGCAAATGGCAATAATTCTTCAATATTTGTTTCTTTGAAAGCGCCTTTGAGATTGGCAAGGTATAACTTTCCATCTCTCGGGAATAGTTCGCTGATAACTTGACGACACGCTCCACACGGTGAACACGCTTCATCGGTATCTGCCACTATCGCTAAAGATAAGAAATCGGACTTCTTATAGCCGTTCATCATCGCGTTATAAATTGCATTGCGCTCAGCGCACATGCAAAGCGGATAGGATGAATTTTCCACATTCGCTCCGAGAAAAACACTACCATCTTTACAAAGAATGGCGGCGCCAACGGCGAAGTTTGAATATGGGCTATATGAGAGTTTTCTCGCTTCAGTAGCTTTCTCGACTAATTGTTTAGGGTTCATAAATACCTCACGGCAAGATTTCATCTTGTAAACGGAACATCACTTTTTCATCTTCTTCATTCATGTGATCATAGCCTAATAAATGGAGGAGTCCATGGACAAAGAGAAATTGTAATTCTCTTTCCAAGCTATGACCATAGCTAAGAGCTTGCTCTTTAGCTTTATCGGAAGAAATGTAGATTTCGCCAAGGACCACTCTTTGACCAGAATGGAATAATTCATCGCGTTTCGGATCGTTATCGAGAAAAGCAAATGAAATCACATCTGTTGGAGCGTCTTTATGACGATATGTGCGATTGACTTCGTGGATGTAATCATTATCAACAATTGTGACGCTGATGTATGGATCAAAGTCTAAAGACAAATGCTTTAAGGTCTTTTTCAAGAGATCCGTATAGATTTGCTCGTAATTGTTTAATGATTCATCGAACGAATTAAAATCTAGTTCCATAGCAAGATGATAACATCTTTTATAGTCTTTTGCTATTCATTTCATCATTTTGATGAACGAGATTGTTAATTCTCGCTTTGTTAATCATGTTTTCACTTAGCTTTTGCTCATACGAGAACAAAGGCACTAAGTATTGGTAGATTAAAAAAGTCACACAAGTGTAAAAGACAATATTTGGTATCGCGAAAGTTTTTTCGGTTCGACACATGATAAAGCTCGCTAAGATGAAGAATGCTCCTACTATTATTTTCGCGGCGAAATCATAGTAAGCATAACGATAGGATCTAATCTCTAAGTTTTTAACCTTCATTTCCATATCATCAATCTCTTTGACTCTGCGCAATTCATTTTCTTGCATGGCCATCTCTTTATTAGCGGCTCTCTTGTAAGGGGCGAGAACGACTGCATTAATAAGGGCACTGACCATAGCGACGCCTATTGAGACTGCGAAACTTAAAGAATTAATCAAAGAGACAACGATGATTAAAGTAGCGATTAGGAAATAGAAGATAAAATTGAGACCAATCGTCAAAGAGCTCGCTTTATATTCCTGCCCGCGCTTATAAAATTCATAGTAGTCACGTCTATGAACATAAGGGAGGAATCTTCTTAAATAGCGATCGTATTTCTGCATGCGCTTAAGCAACATCACTCTCAGTATGATTTCAAACGCTAAGCTCAATGCACAAAATACCAGAGGTAAGAAGAATGATCCATCTGGCTTAATGTAGAAAGTAGCCATTGCAATACATATAGCGGCTAATGTTTGCAAGATATAAGAGAAAACCTCTCCTCTCTTATCTCTAGCATCAATCTGTCTTAGAGTAAATGGACGACTCTCGACATGACTGATTGCAAGGGCTGTGCCATCCCATTCAGGAATGAACTTATCCACTTTTTGCCAGTAGACTCCTCTAGCGGGGTCATGAATTTTAATGCGGTTCCCTTTTCTTGCTACCACTAAAACGGCGTGAGGGCTTTGATTCTCTCGCGTCACGGTAAAGATTAAGGGAAACTTCTTAAAATGTCTCAGATCGCTTTTATCGTCGTATTTCATACCGACTAGAGTCACATCATAGCTTTGAGCGATCTCTAGAAGGTCTTGGTACGAGTAAGACGAATGACCTTCATCTTCTTTTAAATAAAGATACCTTTCGTCATGATGCGCGATTGCCAAAAGCATCTTTAGACACGTAAAACCGCAACCGCTTTTTGTCACTTGTGGGATATAGTACATTTTTTGCACCTCCTATATAACTAATCAGTCGGTTTTTACGATTTTGTCCAAAAAACTTTTCAAAAAAATATGAAGATAAAGAAAAACCGGTTAAAAACCGGTTTATTTTTTTAAAATTTTTTTATTTTTTAAACATTCTCTTAAATTTAGCGAGCAATGAGTCATCTTTTTTGTTCGTATCGCGATACTTGGTAAGAAGTTCTTTTTGCTCTCTATTTAAGGATGTTGGCATCTTGATATCGAGGTGAACATATTGATCGCCTGGCTTACCAGTTCGTAAGTCTTTGACACCTTGACCTTTCATTCTGAAGATTTGACCAGGTTGAGTGCCACTTGGGATACTAAGTGAAGCTTCTCCATAAACGGTTGGAACATCAACGCTGGTGCCTAAGATGGCATCGACAAAGTCGATTGGAAGATTTAAATGGATGTCATTACCATCTCTTTTGAAGTATTCATGTGGTTTGACATTCACTTCGACGAATAAATCGCCGTTTGGGCCACCATTGGCGCCTCTTTCACCCATGCCTTGCACACGGATTTGTTGGCCATTGTTGATACCAGCGATAATGTGAACCTTAATGTTCTTCTTAACGCGTGAATAGCCTTTGCCACCACAGGATGGACATGGAGTAGTAATAATTCTTCCCTTGCCATCGCAGCGCATACATGGTTCTTGTTGTTCAACCATACCGAAGAGACTACGTCTTTGGGTTCTCACATAGCCGCGTCCATTACAGGATGGACAAGTCTTAATATCGTTTGGTGTTTTAGCACCTGAACCATTACATGCTTGGCATGGTTCATCGACAGTTAAAGGAATTTCGATATCACGACCTAAAATGGTATCCATGAAATCGACTTTGACACGAATAATTGCATCATTGCCACGTCTTGGACCATTGTTCGCTCTTTGAGCGCGGCGGGCATCACCACCAAAGAATTGGGAGAAGATGTCGCCTAAATCCATGTCTTGACCGAAACCAAAGCCTCCTTCAAAAGGATTGCTGCCTGGTTGACCCGCCCCTTGTTCAAAGGCGGCAAAACCGAATTGGTCATAGGCACTTCTTTTTTGGTCATCATAAAGGATATCATAAGCTTCTTGTACTTCTTTAAACTTGTCAGCGTTACCAGTTTCATGGTTGTCTGGATGGTATTTTTTGGCGAGTTTACGATAAGCACTTTTGATTTCATCTTTAGATGCGCTTTTATTAACACCTAGTGTTTCATACAAATCTTTTTTATCTGCCATGATGTTCCTTTCTATTCATAAGCGAATTGGGGACCGAAGTCCCCTTTCGCTACAAAATGTTGCTTAATAAATTAGTTTTTCTTAGTGAAGTCAGCGTCGACGACATCATCTGGGTTTGTACCAGCGGTGCCATCTTGGGCTTGTCCGTTTGGTTGCGCGCCAGCTTGTGCACCTTGTTGTTGTTGCATATAAGCCGCAGCTTGTTCGAGTTCATTGATACGGTTACGTAAAGTTTCCATATCGTTGTTATCTAAAGCGGTCTTGAGTTCATCTCTTAATTTTTGAGTTTGTTCTTTTTGATTTGGATCCATGCTAGCGCCTTTTTCTTGCATAGCAATGTCGATATCGTTAATCATGGATTCCGCTTTATTCTTGAGTTCGGTATCTTCTTTACGTTTGGCGTCTTCTTCGGCGTGTTCTTCGGCTTCCCTGACCATTCTATCGATATCTTCTTTAGAAAGGCCGTTGCTGCCGGAAATGGTAATGTTTTGTTCTTTTTGTGTGTCTAAGTCTTTAGCGTTAACTTTAACAATACCATTAACGTCGATAGAGAAGGTAACTTCAATTCTTGGTTCACCTCTACGAGCAGGTTTAATGCCATTGAGTTGGAAGTGACCTAACAATTTATTGTCGTGGGCCATTGGTCTTTCACCTTGATAAACCATGATGTCAACCGCAGGTTGGTTATCCGCCGCTGTGGAGAAGATTTGGCTCTTGGTGGTTGGAATTGTTGTGTTTCTTGTAATTAATGGAGTCATGACACCACCTAAGGTTTCAATACCTAAGGTTAATGGAGTAACGTCTAATAAGACAACATCTTTGACATCACCGGAAACAACACCACCTTGATAAGCCGCACCGATGGAGACAGCTTCATCTGGGTTAACGGATAAGTTTGGTTTCTTACCGGTTAAACGAGTGACTAATTCTTGGACCGCTGGCATACGGATGGAACCACCAATTAATAAGACTTGGTTGAGTTCACTTGCAGACATATGAGCATCGGCTAAAGCGCGTCTCACTGGTTCTTCACATCTAGCTAATAGATGTCTTGTTAAATCTTGGAATTTAGCACGAGTTAATGTGGTCTCAAAGTTCACAGGGCCAGTCGCTGTCATGCTAATGAATGGTAAGGAGATAACGGTTTCCATAGAAGCGGAGAGTTCGATTTTAGCTTTTTCTGCAGCTTCTCTAATTCTTTGTAAGGAACCTTTATCAGAAATATCAACGTTGGATTGAATCTTGATTTGGGCTTTGATCCAGTCAGCGACGACTTGATCCCAGTCATCACCACCTAAGTGGTTATCACCAGCGGTTGAGACAACTTCGAATGTGCCGTCCCCGATATCAAGGATGGAAACGTCGAATGTACCACCACCTAAGTCGAAGACTAAAATCTTTTCGGATTTATCGTTTTCTAAGCCATAGGCTAAGGCCGCGGCGGTTGGTTCGTTAATAATACGAACGACATCTAAGCCAGCGATTTGACCAGCATCTTTAGTGGCTTGTCTTTGCGCATCGTTGAAATAAGCAGGAACAGTAATGACCGCTTTTTCAACTTTGTGGCCTAAATGGGCTTCCGCATATTTTTTCATGTAAGCAAGAATCTTAGCGGAGATTTCTTGTGGAGTGAATGATTTGTTCACGCATTTAATGTTGACCTTTTCAGCACTACCCATGATTCTCTTAATTGAGGAAACTGTATCTGGGTTAGTAACCGCTTGTCTTTTCGCAGCGTTACCGACGATTTCTTCACCGCTTGCTTTAAAAGCAACAACGGATGGAGTGGTCATTGTGCCTTCTGGGTTTGGGATAACTTTAACTGTGCCATCAGCTTGAAGATAACTGACGACGGAATTTGTGGTACCTAAGTCGATACCTAAGATGATTTCTTTTGCCATAATTTATATCCTCCTATTAAGCGTCTGCTTTGACGCTACTTTTTGGTTCTTCTTCTTTTTTGTTTTTGCTCACTGAGACGTTTGCTGGTCTAATGAGACGACCATGTAATTCATAGCCTTTGGCGTACACTCTTGTGACGAGGTTTTCTTCCCCTTCTTGTTCAGTGACATCAACGGCGTTCATGGTCTTATCGGAGAATCTATCTCCGATTTGTGGAGCGATTTCCTTGACTCCTTCGTTTTCCAACGCACTGATCAAGTTACGATAGATGAATTGGAAACCGACTAAATAATTTTTGACTTCTGGACTTGGTGGCTCATTATCAAGCGCCATATGGAAGCTATCTAAGACTGGTAATAATTCTTCGATAAATCCAATTGCGCGATATCTTCTGAGTTCACTTTGTTCTTTTTCTAAGCTATTTCTTAAGTTCTTCGTATCAGCGTAAGCGCGATAGTATTCATTTTTCCAATGATCCACATCCGCTTTTAGCTTTTCGATTTGCTCTTCTAGCTCTTGGATTTTTTTCTTATCTTTACTTTTTTCTTCTTTAATTTGTTCTTTGTTTTCTTTAGGCATCACCTTTACCTCCTTTGTTGTTCAATCCTTTGAAGTAATCGGTTAATGTCTCAGCGATGTATTCCAAAGCGGATAAGGCTTGGTCATAATCGATTCTTGTTGGTCCTAATAATGTAATCGCACGATTACCTTCCTCGCCTAAGTCGATTTTCGCGGTCACCATTGAGACGTCAGGATTTCCTTCGATATCACCGATACGAATGATTCGGCCTTCGTCATCCTTTTTAATCTCATCTTTAACTTCTTTAAGAAGTTGTTGATCGTTAAGTAACTTAAACACTTTTTCAAGTTTTTCGGTATCGTTTTTATATTCTTCACGAGTGAATAGTTCATCTCTTCCATAGAGGGATAAACGGTCACTAGCGAATCTCATGAATGTTTCAAGCAAAGCTTGGTAAACGAGGTCATGACCAACGATGTAGTCATTTAACACTGGTTTAAGGGCTTCGGTCTTTTCGACAAGTTCAACAATTGGTGTGCCTTTTAAACGATCGTTTAGTAAGGAGACACAGTTGACGATTTCACTCGCTTTTAAGTTCTCTGGCACGATGAAGGTTTTGTTTTCAACATAGCCTTTATCGGTAACAAAGATGGCGGTAATTGTGTTTTCAGAGATTTGCACCATTTGGATAGACGCTAATTTTTCTTTGTTCTCATCTGGTCCCATAACCACGGTAACTAAGTTAGTCATATGAGATAAAATCTCACAACTTTCTTTAATAACCGCATCAATGGATTTGACCTTTTGATCCAAAACAGTTTGAATGCTGTTTTTAAGTTGTTCATTGACCGCCCCATCTCTAAGCTTATCGCAATAATAACGATAACCTTGAGCGCTTGGGACACGGCCACTGCTACTATGGGTCTTTTCAATGAGTCCCATTTTTTCTAAAGCGAACATTTCATTTCTGATGGTCGCTGAGGAATATGGGAGTTTATATTCTTCAATGAGAGTGTGAGAGCCAACTGGCTGGGCATTTTTAATAAAGTATTCAACGATGTATTTGAGAATCGTATCACTACGGGTTAAAGCCATGGTTTTCTCCTCCTTTTTAGCACTCTATCACTTTTTGTGCCAATA
>CADCCA010000028.1 GCA_902799855.1 uncultured Erysipelotrichaceae bacterium
CCGTTTGTTTAGAAGAGTGAGAGACTTTGCTAACTACGCTGGTAAAGACCACATTACTGTCAACGATGCATTACAAGCACTCAAGGCTTTGAAAGTTGACGAACTAGGCTTAGATGACGTTGATATTCGTTATTTAAGAACCGTCATTGAAAGATTCAAAGGCGGACCAGTTGGTTTAGACACTTTAGCGAGCGCCATCGGTGAAGAAATTGACAATTTAGAAGATGTCTATGAACCGTATCTACTACAAATTGGCATGATTGATAGAACAGCCCGTGGTAGAATGGCGACCGATAAAGCTTATAAGCACTTACAGATTGTCCATCAAGAAAAATTGTTTTAACAATTTTATTTATTAAGATTTTATATTGAACAAGGCAAGCCTTGTTCTTTTATTTTGCTTCATATTCGTATAAATGTGTTGAATTACTTATGTAATTAAGGTATATTATTTAACGATGTCGCTTTATGCGAATGCGTACACACGTAACATGGAGGATAGAATATGCGCGCTATTAATGGTTGGAGGGACATTTGCGTCCGTCGTTACCAGAACTCAAAGTAATATCGAATTCAGTTCCTTAGGTGGAAAAGAATTAGTTTTCCGTATCAACGGTAAAGATGATGATAAAAATATCGATTACAACTACACATTCAGTGATCGTGAAGCTGTCACAGAAATCGCGGGAATTATGGAGTCTAGATTAAAGACCGCCAACATCACCCGTTATCAAGTTGAAACACAAGGCTATGATACCATCAAAGTCACCTTCGTCGGTGATTCTGATCGTGAATACAACATCATTCAAAATTACTTAACATTCGACGCCACATTGGCGCTCTCTAACTCAAAAGATAACGTTGCTTATGCTGAAGAGTTCTTAACAACTGGTAAAAAGGCTTACTTAGAAATTACCAGTGGTTATCCACAAATCATTATTCCAATCGATAGTGAAAACGAAAGATTCAAAGCCGTTTATGAAGAAGCCAAGAAGATGGCGGAAGACGGTGAAGGTGAAGTCGTTGATGAACACGATGAGGAAGAAGAGGAAGGGGAAGAACACGATCACCAAACCCATGCATATTTATACCTTTGGTATAACTATGTCAAAGAATACTATTCATATTCCAAAATGCAAGAAGATGAAAACATTAAGAATAAAGTCTTAATGACATTCGATTCTGCTGATCCATTCTCTGATGAAAGCCATACCGCTTTAAGAGCAGTTGTCGCTCCAAGTGATGCTAGCGAAAATGGTACAGTTTCTGCTGAAAGCTTAAAACTCGCTTATCAAAACGCTAGATACTACGTCAACCTTCTTAACGCTGAATCATTAAATTACTACGTCACATTCTTATTCTCCCAAAGAGCTGATGTCATGGTGGAAAACCTCCTTGATCATAGCGGCGAAATTGAGACACTTGCTTGGAGCAGAACCTTCATTGCGACAATTTGCGCAGTGGTAGTTGTCTCATTATTACTCGTTTATTTCTATCGCTTAGGCGCATTAAGCATCGCGACAACCTCCATCGTTGCGACATTCTTCGGCTTATTATTCATCGTCACATTAGGCGCTGAATTCAATATTGCGGGTATAATTGGCTTAGCCTCATTAGCCTTAACAAGCGTCATCTCTGGCATTATCTATTTAAATAAATTTAAAGAAGAATGCTACCGTGGCCGTTCTTTAAAGAAAGCTAATGCTGAAGGTGCCAAGAAAGCCATCCTTCCAGTCGTTGATGTCCATGTCGTTTTAGTTGCTCTTGGTGTGGCTTGCTACCTTTTAGGTGGTGCAATTATGAAGAGCTTTGCCGTCAGCGCTATCCTCGGCGGTTTAGTCTCATTAGTCTTAAACCTCGTTGGTTTACGTGGCTTAATGTGGCTCGTTACTAATGAACAAGGCTTAAATAACCGTTACGATTTATTCGATATTTCTAAAGATCAAGTGCCAAACGCTCTTGAAGAAGAAAAACAAAAATACTATGGTGCTAATGCTGATAAAGATTACACCAAACACAAAAAGCCAATTGCTATTGCGGCTTTAGTCTTATTTGTCGCTTCCATCGCTGGTTTAATCACCTTTGGTGCGATGAATAAAGGTGCAGTTTATGGCACAACCTCACCATATAACAACAGTGAAGTTTATATCGAATACACATCTGATACGTCAGATATCTCCGCTTTAAAGAATCAAACTAAAGGCGAACTCGATAAGATTTTAGAAGAAGCTAAGATCGGTGAAAACAAATTATCAACATACGCAACTATTGTTGAACCACTCACAGAAGTGGCCAGCCGTGAAGAGCAAACCAATAGTGGTATGAATACCGTCTATTATTCCTATTATTTACTCGACTTCAATATGCCATTAGAAAATCGTAATTCCAAAGGCGAAATCGAATCATACAAAGTCATTACTTATAATGGTGTTGATACACCAGCTGACGAATTCTTTGATAGAGAAGAACTCAATACACTTGGCTTATCATTAAATATCAACGTCAATGTTTCCTTAAAGGATACAGTGAGAGTGAACGCTGACCAACCAGACTTCGCTTCCTTAATCTTAGCGACCTCTGTTGCTACAGCCATTGCCAGTGTCTATCTCTTACTCCGTTACCGCTTATCTCGCGGTTTAGCTAGCTTAATTATCACTGTTTTAACAGTCGGTATCAGCGCTGGTATCTTCTCATTATTACATTTCTTACCAGTTACTTCCTATGTCAGTGTGGCCTTACCATTCATCGCTTTATTCACATTCGCGATTGGTATCATTTACATGAACAAAGAAAGAGAAATGGTGCTTGAAGATAGAACAAGAGACAATTCTGTTGAAAACAGAAACAATATGATGAAGAGAGCCATTGCCATTTCTTCTACACCAATGGTCATTAGCTTCATTATCGCTTTATACCTCGGTGTTAACTTCTTTGGCTTTATGCCTGCTAATGTTTCATGGATCTTCTTATTAGTCATCTTGGGCGTTTCCCTTGGCATCGCTTTAGTCCTCACATTATTTGGACCATGCGCACAAGTATTCTTTAAATTGTTCTCCAAGGTCAACATTTCTAGACCAAAACTCAACAAGAAGAAAAAAGCTCGTCCAGTTCGTGTTAAGAAATCAGCAGAACCTGAAGAAGCAATCTTTATTGGTATCAATGATTAATGTCAAAGGCTGCTTAAATTAGCGGCCTTTATTTATCTATAAATATGGAAAGTTTATTTAATCGCTTATTAGCCTATTATCACATTAACGAAGAAGATTACGCTCTTTTAACTATGGACGTTAATGAAGATAACTTTGCTAGCGGACATAGTTTTAAGCAAATGGAACAATGCGTCCAGATTGTTAAAGATGCAATGGCGGCTAATAAAAAGATTTTCATTTATGGAGATTATGACGCTGATGGCATCATGTCAGTCTCCATTTTGGCGAAAATGTTTAAGATGTTAAACTATCCGGTTGCCTATCATATTCCTAATCGATACACTGACGGTTATGGCTTAAACCTACAAAGAAGCCAGGAAATCGTCGAAAACGGCTACGAGTTACTCATTACTGTCGATAACGGAATCACGGCCTTCGAGGGCATAGAATACGCGAAAAATCACGGTTTACAAGTTTTAGTGTTCGATCACCATCAACCAGGAGAAGTTTTACCTGCTTGTGATGGCATTTTACACCCATCTGTCTCAGAGTTTGGTGAGACTGCGACAAGTGCGGGTTTTGTGACTTTTATGTTCACGAGAAGTTTCCTTGGATATTTCGATTACCATCTCGCAACGCTTGCCTCAATTTCATTGGTCTCAGATATGATGCCACTTGTCTCATATAACCGAAATCTTTTGAGACTTTTAATCAAAGAATACGATAATCATCCTTCTTTAAGCGTTGATTTGTTAAAAGAAAAAGATCCATTTAACGAAGTGACAATCGGTATGAGAATCGCTCCTAAAATCAATGCGATTGGTCGCTTAATCGATGAAGATATCTTATTATCAAGAACCGTGGAATTCTTCGTCAGTGATGACCAAGATTTGCTTTTAAACTACAACGAATGGATTAATCAAATCAATTTAGAAAGAAAAGAAGTCACAAAAGAAGCGGTGGAGAATAGTAAAGATATCGATGTCGAAGCTCCTGCCATTATCGGAGTCATCGCACAAAAAGAAGGCATCATCGGTCTTATCGCTAATAACTTTGTTAAAAAGTATCATAAACCAACTATTATCTTCGCTCTTGATTCAACTGGCGAAGTGTATAAAGGTTCTGCCCGTTCTCCAGAAGGCTTGAATATTGTCGATACATTTGCTAAACTCGGCGATTATTTAGAAGCCTATGGTGGCCACGCTATGGCGGGAGGTTGCTCTGTTAAAAAAGAGAACTTTGAAGCCTTCAAAAAAGCTTTTATTGAGATTGCTAGAGACACAAAAGTTGTTAAGCAAGAAGTAACAACGATTCCTCTATATATTAATGAAATTACTTTAGAAAACTACGAATTAATCAAATCATTTTCACCTTTTGGTGAAAGTTGGGCTTCTCCGTGCTTTTCTTTACCAAGAATTAGAGTTGCTTCATTAATGTATTCGAGAGATAGCCAACACATTTTGACAAGCATTGGTAACAGCGCTCGTCTTACTGGTTTTTATTTCTCAAAGGAGAAAATGTCAGAGTATCAATTCGTTGATATGCTAGGCACGCTTCGTTTATCAACTTATTACAATAAAACAACTGTCGAATTCCTGATTAATGAAATTAATGAAACTAAATAAATAATGTGTCATACTAATGCTATGAAAAAATCATTTTTATTACTCGTTCCATTGATGGCTTTACTGGTGGCTTGTGGAGAATTAAAGCTCGGTTTTACTAGTGATTCCCACGATGCTGGTATGGCGGGATCAAATAATAATAGTCAAGTCGTTGTTGATAAATACACATACTATTCTGGCGATGAAATCGATATCGAAGGTAAGAGCGTTGTGCATTTTACTTTTGATAAATCAAAAACCGATTCTGACCTCAAAAAAGATGATCTTGTCTCAATTATAAATGTCGATAATGAGACTTTTGAATATACCATTGATGATGCACTTAATATTGGCCGCAAAGAAAGTATTGGCCTATTCATCGGCGCGGATTCAACTTATGTTGATGGTCATTTAACAATCTCTTCGTCTCAGGCTGTTAAATATGTCGTTATTAAAGCTCGTAAGTACTATTATTCTTCTAATTCTTGGAACGAAGATAGTGTGACCATTGATAGTGATGTTGCAATCGCTGTTAATAGTTCAAAATACATCAAACTAACAAGCGAAAAAGACGAAAACGGAATTCCAAAAGTGACGGAATGCCGCTTTAACGCGCAAGAAAAGAATCAAATCGAAATAAAAGTTGGCCCTAGAAGAGCTTTTATAGAAGATATCGCCCTTTATTTCTAAATATTTTTGCATTTTTATTGTTTTAAAAACAATTTGTGCTATTATCACAAGCATTAAGGTACTTTATGCTGTTTGGAAAATACATTAATCGTTACTATCTAAAATACGCAGTTTGGTTCCTCATCGGTATCATTGCTTTAGTCGTGGTCGACTGGATTCAGCTTTATATTCCTGAGTTCTTAGGTCGAGTCGTCGAACTAGTAAACGACGATATTACCGTTCATAAGCAGGAAATCATCAATATCGGTTTAAAAGTCTTATTAGTGGCCGCTGGTTTATTCGTCGGACGTTTCTTATGGAGAATTACGCTGTTTAGAGCGTCGTTTAAAATTGAATCAAGTCTTCGCCACGAAATGTTTTTGAAAGCCGAAGCCTTGCCAAGACAGTTTTATCATGAGACAAAAATCGGTAGTGTGATGTCTTGGTTCACAAACGACCTTGAGACAATTGAGGAATTCTTCTCTTGGGGCACAATTATGATTGTGGATGCCTTGTTTTTGTCGGTCATCACTGCCATCAAGATGTTTTCTCTTAATGTTCCGCTAACGATTATTTGCTTCATTCCGTTGATTTTAGTAGTCATTTGGGGCGCTTTAGTGGAGAAATTCATGATGAAGCGTTGGGACGAAAGACAAAGCGCTTACGATAAGCTGTATGATTTTGCCCAAGAAAGTTTTACCGGCATTCGTGTCATCAAAGCCTTTGTTAAGGAAACACAAGAAATCCATGCTTTCGCTAAAGTGGCGAGGAAGAATGCTGAAGTAAACGTCTCATTCGCCCGTCTGTCCGTCATTTTTGATGTCTTTATTGAAATAATCATTGCTTCAATTTTCGCCATCGCTACAGGCGTTGGTGGCTATTTTGTTTGGTCTTATATGCATGGAGAAACCGCAATTCTATTTGGACAGCCAATCGAATTACAAGCTCATGTGGTAATTGAATTTATTGGTTATCTAGATATTTTGATTTGGCCAATGATGGCATTAGGACAAATTGTCTCAATGCGTTCAAGAAGCAAGGCTTCTCTTAAGAGAATTAGTGCATTCCTTGATACAGAAATAGTGGTTAAATCTCCAGAAAACGCAGTTAAAGTCAAACATCTAGAGGGAAATATTAGTTATCGCAATTTCTCTTTCCATTACCCAAATTATGACGCTAGTTCGCTTTCAAATATCACGTTAGATATTAAGGCTGGTGAATCAATTGGGATTGTCGGTAAGATTGGCTGTGGCAAGAGCACATTAGTTAATGTCTTATTGATGCTTTATAACCTTGAACCAAACACCTTATTTGTGGATGGATTAGATATCACAACCTTGGATATCGCTAGTTTACGCGATCAAATTGCTTACGTTCCACAGGATAATTTCCTTTTCTCTGATTCAATCGAGAAAAATATTAATTTTGGTTTATCAAATGGCACATTAGAAAAAGCGATTGAAGGCGCGAAATTCGCTGGCGTTGATGAAGATGTTAAAGGTTTTACTAGAGGCTATCAAACCATATCTGGTGAAAGAGGAGTTACTCTTTCTGGTGGCCAGAAGCAAAGAATCTCAATCGCTAGAGCATTTGTTAAAGATGCACCTATTCTCATTCTTGACGACTCCGTTAGCGCAGTTGATACAAAAACCGAAGAGACAATTCTCCATAACATTTCTCACGAGAGACACAATAAAACAACTCTAGTTGTCGCATCTCGTATTTCAACTGTCTCACACTTAGACAAAATCATCGTTTTAAATGAAGGCCATTTAGAAGCCTTTGATACACATGCTAACCTCTTGAAGATTTCACCTACATATCAAAAAATGGTTAAACTTCAAGAACTCGAAAAAGAAGTGGAAGGAGGAAAGAAATAATGTCAGAAGATACTGAAAAGCTTTTTGGCGATAAAAAGATTCCTCCAAAGCAGATGTTTAAACGCTTAGCCCATTATGTTTTGCCAGAATGGAAGGCTTTCACATTGGCGCTTTTCCTCATCTTAGTTAATGTAGCGATTGATGTCATTCTTCCTTTGTTCTTGAGAGAATTTACTAATAAAGTTGCAAATATTAATACCGCTCTTAGCTTCATTATCGGCCTTTCCGTTGGCTATTTCTCATTATCAGTAGTGACACAGGCTTTAATTTATTTTGAAAGCATGATTTTACAAAGAACAGGTCAGCGCATTGTCTATAAATTAAGAATGGAAGTTTTTGAACATATCGAAAACATGTCACAAAATCAATTCAATATGATGCCGGTTGGTTCCTTGGTCACCAGAGTCGCTAACTACACAACAGCATTAAGTGATTTATTTACCAATGTCATCGTAGCGTTACTACGTAATATTTTGATGATTATCGGTGTTTACGGCATCATGTTCTATCTATCTTGGAAACTCTCACTTGTTCTTTCAGGCTTTGTGGTTGTGGTCTTTATCGCTTCTCTTATCTTTAGAAATATCATCACCAAGATTTTCCGTAAAGAAAGACAATATACATCTGATTTAAATACATTCATTAACGAGAATGTTTCCGGTATGAAGATCATCCAAGCCTTCAACCAAGAAAAGCGTAAAGAAGAAGAGTTTAACGAAAAGAACGATAACCTCATTAAAACTAAGTTTAAAGCGGTCATTGCCTTTGCTTGCTATCGTCCGTTTGTTAACTTCTTATATTTTGCCGCATTAGCCATCACCTTTATCGTTGGTGTTTCATTTGATTTAGGTCCGGGCGAAATAGTGGCGTTCTATTTATATTTATCTAGATTCTTTAACCCAGTCCAAAACATCGCTGATCAAATCAATCAGATTCAAAAAGCGACGACATCTAGCGAAAGATTATTTAACCTTCTTGATGTACCACCAGAATCAGTTGATAAGCCAAACGCTATTCACATTGATAAATTCATTGGCAAGATTGAATTCCGTCATGTGTGGTTTGCTTACGAGAAAGAAGAATGGATCTTAAAAGATGTCTCATTTGTTATTGAGCCGAAACAAACAGTGGCCTTTGTCGGTGCTACTGGCGCTGGCAAGACAACAATTTTGTCTCTTATCGTGAGAAATTACGATATCCAAAAAGGCCAGATTCTTATTGATGACATCGATATCGCGGATATTGAAGTCAAATCTTTAAGAAACGCCATTGGCCAGATGCTACAAGATGTTTTCTTATTTACCGGAACAATTAGAAGCAACATCACTTTGCATGATGAATCTTATAGTGGTGAAGAGATCAATGAAGTCTGCTCCTATGTCAACGCTGATAAATTTATAAATAAATTAGAAAAAGGAATAGATGAAGAAGTCATCGAAAGAGGTGAAAACTTCTCACAAGGTCAAAGACAACTCTTATCATTCGCGAGAACTGTTTTACACAAACCACAAATCCTTATTTTGGATGAAGCGACAGCTAATATTGACGCTGAGACAGAAAAACTCATCCAAGAAAGTTTAGAAAAGATGAAGAGCATTGGAACAATGCTTGTGGTTGCACACCGTCTTTCTACTATCCAAAAAGCTGATCAAATTATCGTCTTAAATCATGGTGAAATCATGGAAAAAGGCACTCACCAATCCTTATTAAGACAAAAAGGATACTATTACAAACTCTATCTTTTGCAATTCCATAATGATTAATTTGGCCATTTTATTAATACTACCTCTTTATTTTCTTTTGAAAATTAAAGAAAAAGGCTTAAGATAATACATATGGAAAATAAAAAGGCTCCTGTTAACGGTGGTTATCCACTTCATACATTTCAAGAAGTTGAAGACATCTATATGCTTTATATTTCTTCTGAGGAAGATAGAAGAAGAATTAAAGAAGCATATGATTTCATTATGCAAAAGCATAACGGCCAATTCCGTAAATCAGGTGAGCCATATTATCATCACTTAGTGGAAGTCGCTTATATCTTAGCCTCCTTACAATGCGGTCCTAATACGATTATCGCCGGCTTGCTTCACGATGTTGTCGAAGACACAGATGTCAGCATCGAAGAAATCAAAAGAAGATGGGGCGAAGAAGTTAGCAAGATTGTTGATGCTTTAACAAAGATTCAACGCTTAAAACTTTCTAAAATTACCAGTGAAGAATTTGAAGCGGAAGACCATCGTAAGATTTTTATCGGTATGGCCAAAGATATCCGCGTCATTATCATCAAATTAGCGGATCGTCTCCATAATTTACGTACATTAGGCGCGCTTTCTCACGAAAGACAACAAGCTATTTCTAAAGAAACGATGGAAGTTTTTATTCCAATTGCCGAAAGATTAGGTCTTGATGTCATTAAAAGCGAGATGGAAGATCTTTGTATCTCCTATCTTGAACCAGAAAAATATCAAGAAATCAAAAGATTGCTATCTAAAAAGGCGAAACAATTACAAAAATCTCTTGATGGTTTGAAAAAGCGTATCGCTGATGTCTTGTTCCAAAAAGAGATTCCTTTTGAGATTTCTTCACGCGTTAAATCTATTAATTCGATTTATCGAAAGATGTACATCAAAGGTCATCCATTTGAAGAAATCTACGATATTTTAGCCCTCCGTATCATTACCAAAACCGAACTTCAATGCTACGAAATCCTCGGTTTAATCCATCAAATGTATAAGCCTGTTCCAGGCCGTTTTAAAGATTACATCGCTATGCCAAAACCAAATATGTATCAATCGTTACATACTACAGTTGTTGGTGGCGATGGTAATTTCTATGAAGTGCAAATTAGAACAGAAGAAATGGATTCCATCGCAGAAACCGGCATTGCTGCGCACTGGGCATATAAAGAAGGCGGCTATAACTCACAAACCGAACAAAAAGAAATCGAAAATAAATTACACTGGTTCAGAGATTTCGTCGCTTTATCCAGCGAATCAGAAAATGATAATGCCTCAGAATACATGGACAATTTAAACCGTGATATTTTTGAGTCTCATATTTATGTCTTTACCCCTAAGGGTAAAGTTATAGAATTGCCTACCGGCTCAACTCCAGTTGACTTCGCTTATCGCATTCACACTAAAGTCGGCGATCAATGCGTTGGCGCTTTAGTCAATGGTGTAATGGTGCCATTAAATACCGTTTTAAAGACTGGTGATATGATTGAAATCAAAACATCGAGAACATCACCTGGTCCAAGCGAAGGCTGGCTCGACTTTGTCGCCTCAACTTCCGCGAAGAGCGCGATTAAAAAATTTGTTGCTAAAAAGAATGCAGCCTTGATGCGAGATGAGAGAATTCAACGCGGTAAAGCAAGCTGTGTCGATGCTTTCCATGAACGCGGTGTCGAAGAGGAAGAAATGATGAAGATGCTCGATGACGAGAAAGTCTTAAATTATTTCAATTTCCCAGATGTCGAATCTTTATTTGTTGGCGTTTCTGGAAGAAAACCAACCGCTAATGCGATTGTGGATTATTTAAAGATTAAACGTCCTGTTAATCTCGTTTTAAATTCATTTAAAAGAAAAGGCACTAAAAGCGATACTTGCCCAGTTTACTGTAAGGGAGCTGGTAAAGTTGCCATTGCATTAGCAAATTGCTGCACACCAATTCCAGGAGATGATATCGTCGGTTATATCACGCGTGGCAAAGGTATTTCTGTGCATCGCAAGAATTGTCCAAACGTGATTAACGAAACAGAAAGACTTCTAGAAGTCTTCTGGCGTGACGATATCGAATTTGCGACTTATCCAGTTGATATCGTCATTGAAGCGAGCGATCGCAATAACTTATTAGTGGATGTGATGGCCATCCTCAGCAACGCGAAAGTGGGCGTGAATAATTTGCATGCGCGCTCCAACACGCAAAACTTGTCAGCCACCATCAGCGCAACTATCATGGTGTCAGACGCTAAACGCTTGCATGATATCTTTGTGTTACTCAAAGGTATCACTGGTGTCTATCGTGTGGACCGTGTGATACATTAAGGAGAAAACTATGGCAGTTAATAATGTAAAAGGGACCCGTGATATTATTGGGGAAGAAGCTAATGCTTTTAACTATATCGAAAACCTTTTAAAGCAAATTTGCGAATTGTTCGCATATAACGAAGTTAGACCTCCAGTATTAGAACATACAGAACTATTTGTTAGAGGCGTCGGAGAAAGTAGCGATGTCGTCAGAAAGGAAATGTATACTTTCTTAGATAAAGCGGAACGCTCCGTCACTTTAAGGCCAGAATTTACCGCGGGCATTATGCGTTTACTCGTGCAAAATAAACTATTGAGCACAAACGAGTTACCATTTAAGGCCTATTATGTCGGTCCAGTTTTCCGCTACGAAAGACCACAACTCGGTCGTTATCGTCAGTTCAGCCAATTTGGCGTGGAAGCAGTGGGGAATGATTCGCCAGAAATCGATGTTGAGACAATTGTTTTAGCCTATACCATCTTAACAAGTCTAGGGCTTGATAATGTCTCAATTAAAATCAATACATTAGGTGATGATGAATCACGTGAGAATTATAAGAAGGCTCTCAAAGACTACTTTGCTAAATATTTAGACCAAATGTGTCCAGACTGCCATTCCCGCTACGAACTCAATCCACTTAGAATCTTAGACTGCAAGGTTCCCGAAGATCAAAAAATCGTGGAAAACGCGCCGAAAATGAAAGATTTCCTTTCGGAAAATGCTAAAAACAGATTTAATAAAGTGCTTGCCTTATTAGACAATATGTCTATTCCTTATATCGTCGATGACACTCTCGTTAGAGGCCTAGATTATTACGCTGAAACAGTTTATGAATTCCATTACACATCCAGTAATGGCACTAATTATGGTGCTATCGGTGCTGGTGGTCATTACGATAAACTCGTCTCAGAAATC
>CADCCA010000029.1 GCA_902799855.1 uncultured Erysipelotrichaceae bacterium
TGGCGGAGAATTAGGGATTCGAACCCTAGCAGGACTTGCATCCTCTATCGGTTTTCAAGACCGACCCCTTCAACCGCTTGGGTAATTCTCCGTATGGTGGACCATCCAGGACTTGAACCCGGAACATAACGGTTATGGGCCGTCCACTCTAACCGATTGAGTTAATGGTCCATAAGATAGGCTAATTAGCCTTTTAGACCGCGCGATTGACGGTCCATATCTTCAACAACGATGTCGAAGATTTCACCGAGTGTCGCACAATGAGATAATAAATCCCATGGTTCGTTAGTGTGGAAATGGATTTTAATCATTTCATCATCACCAACACAGATGAGGGAATCACCTTTCATGTTTTCTAAAATCCAATCTGTGATTTCATCTTCGTCTAAACCTTGGCCTTCGATTAAAAGTTGTGTGTCGTAACGATATTGCAACATGAGGAACTCTCCTTTATAACTTTGTTATATTAACGCGATAAACGCGCTTCTCACTATTTGGTGGATCCGACGAGAATCGAACTCGCTACCTCCTGAATGCAAATCAGGCGCTCTCCCAGGTGAGCTACGGACCCATGGCTGTTTTATTTAAACAGCATAAAATACATTACCAACTTTATTGCTTATTAGCAAGAATTTTATATTTTGGTAATTGTGATTGAGGCATATTCTTCCATACAGCCGTTCACTTCAAAGGTGAAAGGTAGTTCATCTTGGGTATTGAATACACCGATTTGTGTACCGCCTTTATTCTTAGAATTAACAAATTGTTTGCCATATGTTTCCATCGAGAAAACATCACCAAAGGTGAATAAGGAAGAAGCAGAGAATGCGTTAGCGGATTTATTAGGTACTTGGTGAGTATAAGACGATGAGTTTCTAATGAGTTGAAGGAGATTATAGTTAGAATAACTCTGACCTAATGGAGAAAGGTGTTGATCTGTATCTCCCGCTTTATAGTAGGTATTAGACATCATCAAAGTCACACCATAAGTGTTAACAAAAGATGGATTAGTGGTTACGTAATCTTCACGATATGTATAATGACCACCGATGAGGTTTTGTGGGTATAAGAGTCTCGCGTCAACATGCCACAATCTGATACCAGGGATTTGACTACCCATGGAGTAACTCTTACCTTCTGTGCTCATATATTTATAGTGGGTATCAAATTCATTTAAACCTGTTGGGGTGTAATATTCCAACGCTAAATATTCATCAAATGGAGAATAGCCATATGATTCAGGATTTGGTTTTAAAATGATGAGTTCTCCACTTGTGGAGAATGGTTTTAAGTTAATCGTTGTGGTATCAACTGGGACATAGGCTTTGCCCCAGCCTAAAGCGAATGATGAGAATGGGTCATGACCACCGATATTAGCGTCTTGCATGGAGAAACTTCCAGCAGGATCGCATTGTTTGGTGTAATCATAATAGTCCATGAGACCAAACATATGACCCATTTCATGGATATAGGTATGGGTATCAATGCTCATATGAGAAGTATCACCACTAGCATAAGTACCACCGGTACGTGAACGAGCGACACTACTACCATACATGAAGTCATAACTGGCCCAGAAGAAAGCATTAACGCCTGGATTAGAGACGCTTTTCACGGTTCTATCTTGAATCCAATAGCAATACGCCCAGAGGTTAGAATAACTTTCATTACGGAGAGCTTGGAAATCAGGAGCGGCATAGATGAGCATCACACCATCGATATAGCCGTCTTTATCCTTATCGTAATCAGTACGGCTTTCACCTGGATTATTGGCAAAATACCAATTCATCGCATTATTCAATAATGCTGTGGTAGCATTACCATCAACACTATATTTATTGAAATTGTCTCCACATTCATACCAATCACTGACTTTACCAGTAATGGTTAATTTGCCATGGCTTTCTTCTTCATAGTATGTTTTAACACTTCTCCAACCGACTTCTTCGTTAGAACCGAAATAGGCTTTTCTAATGTCTTCTTTAACATCTTGTCTTTTACTGATGGAGATGATGTTATTAGAATCTTTAAACCAAATTGGGATGACTAAAATATTAGCGGTCCCTGAAGCAGGAGTCGCTGAAATTGGATAGCAGTTATTTTTCACATAGGCATCATAGGTATATTCAGTAGGAGCATAGTGAGGAGTATCATCACCCGCTGGAGGGGTGGAAATTGATTGATATCCACCATTTTCTATTCCCCCAAAGCCGAAATAAAACATATCAAAGAAATCGCTACAAGCGGTTAAAGAAAGAGCGGGAATAGATAAAAGGGCTAATAACGCTAATTTTCTCTTTTTCATATCTAATTAATTTTAGCAATCTTTTTAGTTAAATAAAAGATTAGCCTTTAGTAATAGTTATGGTTGCGTACTCGCTTAAAAGTGAATCAACAGTGAAACTATAGCCAAGGGTTTTGCCATTATTGAGTTTTTTGTCTTTTACGAATTGATTGTTATATGTTGAGATATCAAAACTATCATCCATTTTGAATAAATGACTACCAGTAAACTTTGTTTTTGTGTTGTATGTGGTTGTAGTTTTATTACGAATGAACTGCAAAAGATTATAGTCTTTATTAGTGCCTTGATAACTATTATTCATCATTAAAGCAACTTTGTTACTAGCAGACGCCGGATCGGTAGTATTAGCAGGGGTGAATTTTGGATTGCCACTGCTATCAACAGAACCAGTATAAACGTTCAGTCTAGCGTCCACGTGCCATAATCTAATGCCGTATTCAGTTGTGCCACTTGGATAAGCGCCGGCATATTGATATGTGGTATCGTGTTTATTTAAACCATTAGGGGTGTAATATTCTAATATTAAATATTCATCAAAAACAGAATTATAAGAATTCCAGTTTGGTGAAAGAATAATCATTTCTCCAGTCGCATCGAATGGTTTTAAATGAATAGTCATGCTTTCAGTTGGAACATAAGCTTTTCCCCAACCTAAAGCGAAAGAAGAAAACGGATCATGACCACCGACATTTTGATCTTGCATGGAGAAGCCACCCGCTGGGAGATAAGTGCCAGTGTAATCATAATAATCATCTAAACCAAACATATGACCCATTTCATGAATGAATGTATGGCTATCAATTAGGGCGTGGTTTGTATCACCACTATGGTAATTTGATAAACCAGTATGGTTGGTGACAATATTGCTTCCATACATGAAGTCATAACTGGCCCAGAAGAAGGCATTAGCGCCTGGATTGAATCTGTTATTAGCAGATGTATCTTGGACCCAATAACAATACGCCCAAAGGTTCTTTTTGTTATTATTCATGGCACTATAATCAGGGGCACCATAAATGAGCATAACACCATCAAGATAACCATTACCATCTTCGTCATAATCACGACGTTTTTCTGTGGTGTGATTATCAAAATACCACTTGGTGGCTTTCACTACTAAATCAACAGTGTTAGACAAACTGCTTTCAGCAGCATATGTATTATAAGAAGCGTTTTCTGAATACCATTCACTGACAGTGCCTGTAAGAGTTAACTTACCATGGCTTTCTTCTTCATAATATGTTTTAACACTTCTCCAACCGACTTCTTCGTTAGTACCGAAATAAGCTTTTCTAATGTCTTCTCTCACGATGTCTTTATTTTCGACTGCGATGAAGGTGTTGGAATCGTTAAACCACACTGGGATAACTAATATTTTAGCGGAACCCGTAGATGGAGTAACGGAGGTGCTATATAAGTAATTAGCGTTGTAGTCTTTGTATGTACGTCCCGCGTAAATTGGCTCAATTGGGTTAGTTGGCATCTGACTTGATGAACTACTACTTGAGGAACTAGATTGGCTAGAGGAACTGCTTGAAGAAGAACTGCTGGCCGCACTACTTGAGGTAGTACTACTAGAGGATGAACTACTAGAAGATGAACTTGATTCACTACTAGAGGAGCTTGAAGAGCTACTAGATGAACTGGAGCTACTTGAGGAACTCGAAGAGCTTGATTCGCTGCTGCTTGAGCTGGAAGAACTACTGCTAGAAGATGAGCTTGAACTTGAGCTAGATGAGCTACTACTAGAAGATGAACTTGAGCTTGAGTTAGATGAACTAGATTCGCTAGAAGAACTTGAACTAGAAGCACTGCTTGAGGAGCTTGATTCACTACTGGAGGAACCAATAGAAGAACTTGAAGATTCACTACTACTCGATGCTTCGCTTGATGAACTAAATTCACTACTAGAAGAAGACTCTTCTGATGATGAATCATCTAAAGATGAAAACTCACTGCTAGAGGATTGTTCTTGACTAGAACGACCAAAAAGAGAGATTTCACAACCTGTTAAAGCAAATATAGCGGAGATAAGTAATAATGTTGTTCCTAATTTTCTTTTCATAGATCAAGACCCCTTTTAGGTCTTGGTATTATATTTTAACAACCTTTTTAGGAAAGTCAAAGATACATTCTTATCAAGAATGATTTATGATACTATATAGACTATGAGCATTAAAAAATATCTAGAACGCTTCGAAGATTTATCAAATAAGAAGATCTTAATTACTGGTGGTACTTCTGGTATTGGTCTTTCTTTAGCTGAACAATTGTTGAGTAAAAACGCAACTGTAGTTATCCTTGCTAGAAACATGAAAAAGGCAGAAGAAGTCAAGAATTCTCTTTTAGAGAAATATAAAGATGCTCAATTATCATTTATTCAATACGACCAAAGCGATGATCAAAGCGTGATTAAGGCCGCTAAAGAAGTTGCAGAAAAGCATCGTGATTTTTATGCATTAGTGCTTAACGCTGGTATCACTCAGCAAAAGAAACCAGTTAAATATGTCGATGGCTATCCTTTAACAATTAAGACCAACCTTATTGGTTTATCTTTGTTTTTAGAAACACTACTACCTTTATTAAATGAAAAACATCGTTTTATTTTCCAAGGTTCTTTAGTCGCTGGTTGGCATCTTAAAAAGATCAAATCTTATCAAGATAAGAATATTTCATTTTGGCAGCAATATTTCATTTCTAAAGCCGGTGTTGAAGCTCTCTACTATTATTATTTAGAACAACATTTAGACCATGAGTTCTTGTTAGTGGAACCAGGTATTTCAGTCACTAATATTATTAGAGAATTCCCACCTGTGATTAGATTTTTAGCTAAGTCCTTTGCGGTTTTATTCTCTAATCCAGTGGAAAAAGCATCATTACCCGCTTTATTAGCGGTGAGTTCCACCACTAAAGATGGTTCATATATTATTCCGAGAGGTCTATTTGATTGGAGAGGTTATCCAAAGATTAAAAAATTCCCACCAAAAAGAAGAAGACCGTTTTTAGTGGAAACGATAAAGAAAGCCCCATCTAAGTAAGACGGGGCATTTTTTTCATTAGGCGATTCTGAAGATCTTGTGACCAAGAATCATGAAAATGATATCGAGAATCCAAACAATTGTGAAACCGAAGATTAAACGGATTAAAGCGCAAATCCAGTGACCTTCTTTGAATCTGGTAATGAAACCAAAGAGCCAAGAAGTGAATGGGATAATGCAAAGGATTAAACTAACAATCCATGGTAAGCCGAAATAATCTTTGCTTGAAGATTTAGCCATAATATAACCTCCTATAAAATGCATAAATATTTTAGCATTGTTTTCTTGGAGATATTAAAGTTTTTTAATTATTTTGATTGTCTTTAAAGAATCTGAATTTTCTAATGTAATGGGCAAGAGTAGAACAAATAACAAAGCCCACGGAGATACCAACGAGTGATAAGGCAAGATTTGGACCATAATCAACAATAAAGGTAGTATTACCCCAGACGATACCAAATGCCACATAGCAGAATAAATCACCAGGAATAAGTGGGACGATTGATGGATATAAATATAGAGTTGAGGGTTCTTTTCTTGTCATCGCTAAGATTTCACTATAAAGAGCAGCGAAGAAAGCGGCCACCATCGTGAAAATGAATGGATAATCAGGTAATAAGAACTTAAATAAGATATAGACTAATCTAACAATGACACCACCGATAGCGGCAAAAACGATATCTTCTAATTGGATGTTGAAGACCACACTAAAGCCCGCTGTCGCCATTAAGGTGAGAACAACTAATTCAATATTTATTAAATATAAAGGTGTATTTTCTGCAAAATCAGTTAATGCATATCTATATGCTTCCATTGTTGGATAATTAGCTACTCCACCGAATATAGCGTATACAGCCGCGACACCTGCGATAATCGTACATACTTCTAATATGACTTTAAGCATATCGATAACTCCGTTCATTTCATTGCCGCACAAAATGTTTCTAGCGCAGTTAATCATCTGAATACCTGGAAGTAAGAAGAAGGCGTTAGTGAGCACGATGGTAAAGAAATTCGATATAAATCCCGACATGTAGAATAATGTCGCTACCGTGCTACATAGGAACATACTAAAGAAGTTAGTGATGATTTTATTTATATGAACTTTGCTGAAAGCTTTTGATAAACCAAATAAGATTAAAGTGTTAATCTCCACTACTAATAGTTCGCTAGGACCGGCTAAGAAGATTCTGCCCAATGCCGCCATAGCGACCATATAGCCAATCATCATCACCCACCATGGGAAGTCATTGGTTTTTACCGAATGAAGTAAGTCATATAAAGTTGTGACATCTGGAAGTTTTTCTCTCACTTCAAAAGAAAGATTGTTGAGTTTCTTTAGTCTTTCTAGATTTATGACTTGTGGTGGCACATCGGTTTGACGATGAGCGTAGCGTTTATTCTCGTCTTTTGCACTGATGGAAATACGAGTTGTTAGATTAGCGCATGTCACATCATGAAGGCCGTACCCATGACAAATCTTTTCAATAGTCATATTGACTCTTTCGATATTAGCGCCAGAGACAATCATCTCTTTTCCGAGTTCTTTACAGAAATCTAAAATGTAATCGATTCTTTCCATACGCTAATAATATACAACGATTTTGTAAAAATAAAACCCGTTTTTCACGGGGTTTATTGTTCTAAATATTTGTTATTATCTTGGATCATTAACTTTGTTAACGAATAATGGGAAGTCATCCAGTAACGAAATAGCGTAGAATGGACGATTAACTTCAATTAAAAGCGGATCCTTTGTATCTGGCATAGAAGATGAACCCGATCCAATCGCGGTTATTGTTTCACCAAAGACACCTTTTTCACAAAATTCAAAGTCGGATGTTTGAAGGGCTTTAATATAGAAACCCGCATCGTCTGTTCTTAAAGCATTTTCATTCACTAGTAGATTTGTATAAAGCTTTTCTTGACCAGTAAATTTTTTGCTAATTGATGGAGTGATATCAAATGAATCGGTGTTCAAATGGAAATAAGGAACATAACCATAGATGTTACGAGATGTCTTGGAACTAATGAAATTAGTATATGCTTCATTAACGGATATTGATTCTAAAGAAACACCTTCTCTTGGAAGAATTATTTGTAAGCTAGTGCCATTGATTCTGAAGGCAAAGGTTTGATATTGTTCGTTTTCAAAATATGTTAGATGCTGCATAGGCCAATTTATAGAACCAAGCGTGGCAGTATCAATTGAGACTTTCTTGTCGCCAATATAGAAATCATTCTTTTTAGTTTCGAAAACAGATAAGTCCATAAACTTTAAAGCACCGTAGGTGACAACACCTTGTCCATCAGGTAATTCAACCTTAGGGACCGGAATAGTAAGACCGACAGACTTTTTAAAATATTGTTGTGCTTGTTGGACGTAATTATCTGCGGTCGCTCTACTTGTGGCAATATATGAATCTTCTACAGCCTTTGCTTTGTTTTCATCAAATGGGAATTTATTACCAACTTGTTGATGGAGAATACCGCTTTTGAAATCGATAAGACGGGTACCATCGTTGTCCCAATACCAGTTCATGCTTTCAAGAAGGGCTTTTGTATCCGCTTTAGCATCTACTAGACCATAAGCATCAAGATCAAAGCCATCAGAAACGGCGATTAATCCAGAGACCGCAAGCAAGAAAGAAGCTGGCGAAAGAACAAAGTTCTTATTATCTGAATCAGCAAAATATGAATCAAGCGACATCAAAGATTTAGGAGATGTACGCTTAATCCAGTCTCTGTCTAATGACACCATGCCGTTATGCTTTGGCGCAGCAACGGGACTAACTGTAAAAGGCGTAATAGAATTAGGTGTGTTTAAAGCGACATTTGGAACGATAATTGCTAAAGCAATGGATGTAGCTAAAACACCTGCTCCGATTGGCATAGCAATTTTGAGCCAACGTGGGAATGTTGATTTTTTCTTTGGATATGGATTTGGCACATTTTCTTCGAATACTTCATCGATATGCTTTTTCATCTGTTTTTCAAATTTCATAAAGCGAGTCCTTTCTTTAATTTCTCTTTCGCACCGGCATATAGCCTTCTAGCGGTTGATTCAGGAATGCCTGTTTCTTCCGTGATCTCAGGCCATGTGTAAGAGAAATAAATCTTGTAATAAACAACGATTGTTTCTTTGTTGGTAAGGAGAGGCTCGATAAGTGAGAGGAAATCGTTCGACCTATCTTCGTCCCCGTAGATTTCTTCTAGAACGTCACTACAAGGAATTGGACGATTTTTCTTTAGAAAATCAAGGGCTTGATTTCTCGCAATTGTCACTAGGTAGGCTTTTAAGTTGCTAGGATCTGATATTTGTTTCCTACGTTCAATTGCTTTCAAAAAGGAATCGCTTAGAATGTCATCGATGTCATTTTTTAAAGAGACATAACTAGCGATGACAAAAAACATCAAGTTCTTATATTCTAAGTAAACTTTTTCTACCGCTGATTGTTCACCAGCGATAAAACCTAAAACAGTTTTTTTTGAAATGCTCATCCTAGCCTCTCACTATATATAACGATTGAAGTATCGTAATCTGCTCACAATTTTACCATTTTTATTTTCAATATTAAATAACGCATACACGCATCGCTTATTTTTTAAAAAATCCACCACGACGGTGATGGATGATTTATTCTGCTTCTTGCGCTTTTTTTCTCTCTTCTTTTCTTTTTTGCAGTTCGATGTTGTTGTTATAGATTCTCACCAATCTTGGAAGATTGTATTTCAAAATGAAGGCTGGAAGAACAATTAATATAGCGTTTACTATCGCTACTGGAAGAGCGATTGTTAACCAGAGGTTAGATTGACCAGTATACATTCGCCAATCTGCTAATAAGATAAGGAAAGATGCAGGAACACTATAGAAGTGAATTGCAACGCCATATCTAGCTTCTAAGATGAATCTAGCGATATATTCGTTATCAAATGGATTAGCGACTTTGTTTTTATGGAAGCCAGTGAAACTTCCTAATTCTGGAATAAAGTCTTTCCATTTTTGGACTCTTAAGAAGGAATAGAACTTCAGTTCTTTTTCTCCAGTATGAAATATACCCTTATCTTTTTGGAACCACTTTTCTGGCATCTTTCTAATGACTATGGCCACAATAGCGTCCACGATGACCGCTAAAACGGTAAAGGCCACAGTAAAGATAATGTATAACCACCACTTATCATGATATAAAGGGTTAAAGAAGATATTTAAAGTGGCGGTAATAATCATGCCAAGAGCAATAACAATTAGATATAAAACCATTATTTCTCCTCTGGTAGATAAGTTAGAGGTATACCATATACCTTTTCATAGATTTCTTTACATTGTCTTTCGTTTTCCTTAAGCATATAGGCGACGTTTTCTTGTTGAGTTAATGCTTCATCAGGATAAATTGGTTTTAAGATATGTAAAGTATAGGCTTGGATATAGGCACCTGTATCATCGGTTTTATCAGTATCACGCATGGTGATAAAGGTTGGAATAACTGGGACGTTATTCTTACTAGCGAAGATGAACGCTCCTTGTTTTAAAGGCTTTGGTTTACGATAATTCCACCACATTGATTGTTCTGGATAAATGAGGATGAAATTGCCTTTTTTAAGGATGACGTTAATAGATTTATATAAATCTCTTAAAACAGTTGGGTTTGTCGCTAATGGAAGGGTATTACAGTTTCTTAAGAAATAGCCGTATAATCCAGGCATTGTGTAATTACCTTCTCTAATGATTTTGAAGAGTTTTTTACATCTAGCATATTTTTTGACGGCTAAATGGATTGGGACACTATCAAAAGGCGAGAAGTGATTAGCGGTAATAATTGCCCCACTTTTCACGCTTTTAAGGTTTTCAATTCCTTCATAGCCATCAATGACAATGTGACCTTTTTTGATTTGATGTTTGAAATAATAATTGGAATAGTAATTGGCCCACATGGTTTTGATTTTGCTGGACCATTTCTTTCTTAAATAGTCGACATCTCCTGGCATTAAGCGACGGAATGGCGGATCGTTTTCGACATCAACATCAAATCTACGCGCTTTTTCAAGTTCAGCGATTTTATCAACGATAGCTTGTCTTTCTTTGGTGAGTTTAGGCACGTTAACTTCATCTTGTCTAATTCTTTGTTCGATGGTTTGATAACGAGATTTCTTTGGTTTTCCATGAATTCTATCGTGATATTCTTGAGCCTTAGATGCTTCTAAATTACAGAAAGCTTTCACTCCATCCACACCTTTTAAGATGTTATCGATGACTTCTTGAGGAATGGCATCTCTATTCTTTAAGATTTGTTCTTTAACACCTGCTTCTTCAGCGTAGTTAAAGAAATATTCCTCATACATCACATCTTTTAAGTTCCAAGGTTTGAACATTAAGTTATAGTGAACAAGTAATGGTTTATCAACCTTTTCCCCTAATGGCATGACGTTCCAACGGGAATCGATTAAAGTGACTTTGTTCTTACAAAGATAATTAAGAACGTCTTGATCTTGGGCCACTTTGAAAGTGACTTTCTTAATTAAATTAATAAAACGTCTTTCTAAGTTATATTCTCTTAATTTCTTTAAGTTCATTAGGAGGACACCAGCGTTAAAGTACTTGCTTGGATCCATTTCAATGACCTTACTAACATAGTTACTGAATTCAGAGAATAACTGAACAGACGCATCGGGAATCGCACCGACGAGATTATCACCTAAATCGGTGAAATATAGTTTAGCGACATCATCATTTAAAACGATATCACTATCGAGATATAAGCCCTTACTTAATGTAGGGAATATATTTGGAATAAATAAACGATAATAAGTTGTGATTGTGTAATAATCACGAACGTCTAATTTAACGGAAAGATTGTTAACTTTGACACTGACATTGAAGAAAGAGATAAAAATCTTTTCGTTATCTTGGTATTTGCGGATGATTCTCTTGCTTTCAAGAGATAAACCGTCATGAAGAATAATTAAACGATATTTATAATCATTAGAAGAATGATGCACGATACTAGCGATTGTGGTTGATAAGAATGGGATATAGTTATCGTCAACCGTGAAGAATAAGTGCACGACTTTTTTCCTGACCATAAGTAACCTCCTTCTAGGCCCAAACAATGATAACAAAAAAAGATTTAAAAGCAATTCTATTTCCCTTTTTCCTCGTTCTACTCATTGATTTATGGTAAATAGAATTACTAAACCCTTGAAGTGTAATATCCTTTTGTGTAACAAAAATCCCTGATTTCTCAGAGATTTTGCTTGTTTTTATTGTTACGAAACTATTTGGAAGTTTTCATCGTTTTCATATATTTCACTAGATAAATAATAAACGTTACTAAGAAAAATAACAGAATCGCTGGAACAACATAACTAAAGACTAGACAAATTGTCGGCCATGGTTCTTGAAAACCATGATGCATGCCAGATATATAGGCGAAAGCATCGCATGACACTTGAACAATTGGCCAAGTAATCGCAACCATGAGTAAGGAAAACGCGAGGATATCTGAAATAGTTTTTCATACTTAAATTATACAACTACTTAGCATTATCAATAAAAAGAAAAAAAGTGATAGATGCTCTACCACATTTTTATCTGTCTGGCTCGCTTTCCCTGAAGTGGACCCGTACACATCTTTTGTCCAGCACCTACCTCCAGGTATTAACTTGCCCTTCTATCCATAAGCCCTATACCAGAACACCCTGATACGGACGGGATACATGATTCACCATGGGACCCTGGTTTCTTTGATGTTGGATGGTCGGTTTCACTTCAAGGAAAGCGAGCCAGACAACATTCTTTTATCTTTTAGATAATGGTCCCTAAGTAGAGCCTTTATTAAGTCCCTGGTATGAACTGGTCAGAGGTATGAGGGTACCGACCCGCGCGGGGGGAAAATTCATTTTTTCCCATTGGCTATAAAATAAAAGCTCCAGGTCTTTTCAACTTGGAGCAATTACAGTATTCAACGTGTTCCTGGAGGACATCCGATTTACACGGAATGAAGTCATCAGGTTTCACTATGACAATTATCAAATTGGCAGGGGTGACAAGAATCGAACTCGCATCAGCGGTTTTGGAGACCGTTGCACTGCCATTGTGCTACACCCCTATCAATTGCGCTTTGTTATTATTACATAAATAAAAGAAATAATCATCAAAATTTACAAATTTTTAATGCTTACTAGCTCATTATGCGCATAAGTTAGTTCCATTTTGAAATATGGTTCGTGGTTAATGACTTTCGGTAAAAACGCTTTATCCCCTTCCCACATAGGATAGTTATAGATGTCTTTAATAGGTATCCATTTTAGGTCACCTTCATCGCATTCTTTGAGTTCACCAGAGAAATCAGTTATTTCATAAATGTACATCATCATTTTAAGATTTTCATCGATGAAAAGAACTTCGCCACAGCACGATAACGAATGCACTTCTAGGCCGGTTTCTTCTTTTGTCTCGCGGATAGCACATTGATCGATGGTTTCGTTTGGCTCAACGTGACCACCTATTCCAATCCACTTTCCCTTATTGATATCATTCTTCTTTTTGTTTCTAAACAAAAGGAGATAGGAATCATCCTTCTTAAGATATATCATCGTTGTATCAATGATATCGTTCATAATTAGTATTTCTCGTTTTCGTCTAATGGTGCATGCCATGGAATGAGGTCGGCGTATTTAAAGACCTTAATGTAATTACCATAGATATCATCAAAACCAAATTTAACAGCGATTTGTAATTCGTCGTTTAAATAGCATTCATAATATTTAACATCATCAGAATATTTCCATTTCTTGATAGCGTCACTATCTGATTGTTTGGTGACTGGGGGAACGTATTCTCTAAAACCAGCATTAGTGAGCAATGCACCATAACTATCTCTGATAACATCTTTATAGAAGTTATCGAAACACCAATAGCATTGGGAATCCATTTCTAAAGCGGAGGACATTGGGTGTTCACCATTATCTCTCTTCTCTTCGTACCATTTATAACTTCTTCCTAAGTTAACGAATGGAAGAACGGTACCAAAGGTATTTTCCATAAATGTCTTTTCTTCATCTTTCCAATCGGCTTGTACGTTAACAGTGCGGCCATAGGAAGCAGTCTTCATGCCCATTGGCATAACGTGAAGATTTACACCATAGTTATCTTTATTATCTTTAGCCACACAGATTGGATTATCGTATTGAATGTGGATGGAGAAACTAAGGGTGCTATCATAGGCAATCCATTCACCACCATTTTTGCCATCTAATTCAAACATTTCGTGGTATTCGCCTTGATATACTTCAAAGCCATTTTCCTCTAAAAGAGGAATATAATCTAATGGTTTAAGATTTGAGAGGATGACATCATAGGCATACCATTCACCATCACTATTGAGATAGTCTTTGTGATGGACTGGATCTGTATAGCCTTTCGGGAATGGTAAGGCGAGCTTTGCTTCATCTGTGTATTTTGCTAAACCTTGGGTTAATAGTTCAGATTCTGGAACATCAACTACCTCATCTTCTAATTCAAATTTCCCATCACATTGGATATATGGATAGATTCTAGTGAAGTCCTTTTTGACATAACACATAAAGCCTAGCTCACTAACGAATAGATAGCCATTATCATCTTCTTGGACGCCTAAAACTTTATAATGCTTTTCGTCCATTTCTTGACGATAGGAATCGCTATCTATGTAATAGAGCTTACCATCGTACATCACGATTTTGTCGTTTTCTGCATATCTATAACTGAAACTATTTCCAGCATTTTCTCCATAAAAGATTATATATGTTTCCCCATAACGTGAATGTAAAGTGATTTGATTGTATTCAGGATACATGGAGATATAGTCACCATGTGGAGAATAATAGAAAGTATTGGTTTTACCAGAATTTGAGTAGGTGATGGTTTCTCTACTCCATTTGTACATTTTATCTTGTAAAAGAGCGTTAAATTCATCATGAGATTCTGTAGTAGAATAGCCTTCTTTTTCATAGAACTCATAGACATCTTTATACATTAAATCGAGGATTTGCTTAAAAAGATCACAACCTGTTAATGTTAATGTCGACATTAACGATAAAATGACTAGTTTTCTCATTCTCTTCATGATAATAACTCCTTTTTATTTTCAATAAAATGGTGTGGCCAAGAGGACTTGAACCTCCATGAGTTTCCTCACTGGCTTCTGAGACCAGCGCGTCTACCAATTCCGCCATGACCACGCAATGTGATTATATCACAGTAGGCCACGTTTTTTATCTTCTTCTTCTTGCAGAGTGCGGAAATCAACCTTGCCAAGCATGGTTAAAGGAAGTTCTTTTCTAAATTCAATTTCAGTTGGCACTGACCATCTAATGAGATATTTACGACATGTCTCAAGTATTTTATCTTTCATCGCTGTTTCATCAAAATATTTAGCAACGACAAAGACTTTGAGCGCGTTTTGTAATTTCTTATCAGGAATGCGGATAGCCGCACACGCACTGACTTCTGGCATGGATTCGATTAATTGTTCAACTTCACTTGGGAAGACACCGACACCAGATACTTTCACCACTCTTTTCTTGCGTTGTTTAAAGAAGATGAAACCATCAGCGTCGATATAGCCTAAGTCTCCAGTATGGAGATATCCATCAATTAAGCAGTTTTTAGTGGCTTCTTCATCTTGATAATAGCCAAGCATTAAAGCCCCGCTCTTAAAGATGATTTCGCCTAATTCACCAGGTTTAACTTCTTTGTTATTTTCGTCAACGACTTTAAAGTCACTTTCAGGCATAGCCTTGCCTAATGAACCACGTCTATTAGCATTAAATGTGTTAACACAGTTAACAGCAATAGCCTCAGTTAAACCATATCCTTGGAATAAACGGCATTTAGAACCAGCTTTATCCATTGCTTCATCAAAGCGTTCTTCTAAGGTGATTGGCATAGAGTCACCGCCGCAGAAACAGCAGTGTAAATGTTTTAAGTTTTTGTTGTTTACAAACTTAGGTTCCGCTAAAAGCTTTTCGTAAATTGTTGGAACACCACAAACACAAGTGAACTTGATTTGATTCATCACTTTCACCACTTTTTCCGCTTTAAACTTTGGAATGAGGATAGAAGAAAAAGCGTTCACTAATGGAGCGTGCATGGTCATACATAAACCAAAGCCATGGAAGCTTGGTAAAATTGAAAGCATTTTATGGCCTCTAAGTTCTTCTCTTTTGACCGCCATAAAGGAATCGGAATGATAAGCAATAAAGTTAAATGCATAGTCGCTTAAACAGATGGTCTTTGGTTTACCGGTTGTAGAACCACTATGTAATAAAACTGTGCAACGCTCTTTATCAAATTTCGCTTCTGGTACTGGTTTATTCTTAGATTTTAGTTGATACGTGTATTTAAATCCGTTGAATTTGAAACGTTTTGGCATCTTGCCTAACTTACGACGAATTCTAAAGTTCATGAAGGTGTGATACATCATCTTTTTGAACACAGGTAAATCATCTTCAATACGGGTAACAAAGATGCGATCAGCGATAGTACGATATCTTTCTACTTCTTTAGCGATTCTTTGTTCAAATAGGAATGCATACTTTGTATGAGTGCGGTCCATAATCGCTTTTACTTGGTTAAAAGGTGTGAATGGGTGAATGAGATTAGAACACGCGCCGATTTTATTAATCGCATAGAATAAAACGATTGTTTCTGGAATATTTGGTTGAGCAATAACGATGACATCGTTTTGTCTAACACCTAATTCGTTATATAAAATATCCGCAGTTTTATCGATTCTTTTGAGAAGGGTTTTAAAACTGATTTTCTTTCCTTCGTAAAAAAGGGCTAAATCATGAGGAAATTTAAGGGCTTTTTCTTTTAAAGCGCCATACATTGTAAGTTCGGTCATCATTTGATAAAGACTCCTACTAATGAGAAGATGCCAATGAGAATTAAGAAGTGAGAGGCATAGATAATAAGTGAATGTCTACCCACGAAGCAGATTGGTCTTTCCCATTCATGCTGTTTGAAATATGATTTTTTAGAAACACTATAAGTGAATTTAGATAATAAAGCACCACCGAAGAAGAAACCTAGATATGGGAAAAGTGGCATGAAGTCCGCTTGCGCGTGTGGCGCTAAAACGCCATCAACTTTCCAAACTGGTTTGATAAATGGAATGGCGTAAGTATTTGGATCTTTGGCCCAATCTGTCCACTCTAGAACTTTGCAGATTGGATGGAGTAATAAACCAATAATACCCACGATCATGAGCCATTTCCAAGATTTATCTTGGACAAAACAATAGATTAATGTGGACCAGGCTAGAACACCAATGATATTAAAGTCGACTCTAAAACAGCCCACGCCTAAATCCCAGTTATTATAAGAAACAACACCTTGGATGATGTTTGAGAAGGCTAAGATGATAAACCATAAGGCAATCATTTGACCCGCTCTTTTCCAGTTGTTTCTCGAGAAAGCGCATGATATACCACTGACAAAACAGAAAGAGGCTAAACAGAGCCATCTGACAACTTCACGGGCAGGATTGTGCCAATAGAAGGACGCTACTCTATATATAGTATAAAAAGGCTCTATCGCAGTTCCTCCACTGATAGCGGCTTGTCCACCACACCAGCGTTCGTTAAACGACATGAACAAGTTAAAAAGATGGTCCATGACCACTAAAAGCATGAGCAGACCTCTAATGAAGTCAATTTCATGAATTCTTGTTTTAAATGGATCGCGTCTAGTTACTTCGGTCATAATTAATAATATTAAAATATGGAAAGCAGTCTCTCAACTATTATTTGCTTGGGTTCAATAAATAATAGTAATCAACATCGTGATATTGTTCATGATAATAGAGCTCTTGGATTCTTCTGCCTTCATAGATAAGACCGCATTTCTCCATTACTCTTTTCGAAGCGATATGACCAACGATATGAGCGGCTATGACTTTGTGAACGCCTTGATTGAACAAGAAATCAATCATCGCTTTAAAGGCTTCTGTGGTATAGCCTTTATTCCAATGTTTTCTACCAATGGCATAGCCAACTTCTGAACTATTGAATGTATCGTTAGCGGTTGAGCATTGAAGAATCATACCGATAACTTCATGAGTATCTTTTCTTTCAATCGCAAATAAGTAGCGATGATTTTCTAAACAATAATTAATGACTCTACCTAGGGTCATATCTTCCACTTTTTCGACATATTTATCGATGAAGTATTTTAATACCTCTTTATCACTATTGATGTTATTAAAAATATCTCTAGTGTCTGTTTCTTCCATATAGCGGAGCACTAGTCTATCAGTTTCAATAACGATTCTTGGATCAAAATCTTTCATAAAAAATGTGGTCTTCTTTATTGAGAATACCACATTCTATTAATTTATTCAGTAATTAGATTACGCTGGATAACCAACCCAATCCGCACAAGCATAGGAATAGACACCAGCGTTACAAGCGATGTCATTAGTTTTGTTATAAACTCGACCCGCATCATTACCGCTTGTCATATTCCAATCAGGTGTTGTAGTGCCACTGACGCATCTAGCAAGTAAGAAGCCTTGCAATTCACCAGTAACAGTGAAGGA